>NZ_CDROCK010000061.1:0-40897 GCF_977020205.1 Pseudomonas sp. AIG
GATCAAGATCAAGAGCAGGCGAGCTGACACTCGGCCTATTGAGTGGTGAAGAGCGGGTGGTCGGCTTTGGATTTGTGGTGGATTTGCCCCTCATCGGAACGCCGCCCGCCCAGCCCTCTCCCGAGGGAGAGGGGGCCGATTTTTGGGCCTTTCAGAACCTGAGTTTGGCTCGATATTGCACGTCGGCGTAACTCCCCCAAACACCTCGGTCAGTCCCCTTTTCCTCATGGTGAGGGGGGCAGATTTGTTTGCTTTTTAGAGCCTGAGTTCAACGCGGTATCGCATGTCGGCGTAGCTCTTCCAAACACCCCGGTCAGTCCCCTCTCCCTCTGGGAGAGGGCTAGGGTGAGGGGCTTGTGATCTGGCTTGTGATCTTGCTTTGGCTTCGGCTTTTGATCTTTTGCCCCTTCGGCAGGCCGAGCGGAGGTGTTCATCCGGGGGGTAGGCGCGCAGCGCCGTGCGGCGCAGCCGCATACATCGAGAGGAGGTGCAGCGAAGCAAACCGTAGGCGATGCCCCCGGATGGACACCGTAGCGAGGGAACACTGAGCCTCAGCGAAGTGCCGTACGCCGGGGCAAAGCCTTTTGCTTACTTTTCGGCGTCTGGAAAAGTGAGTCGCTGTAAGAGCGAACCCGCCAGCGGCAACACCCGCAGCAACGGATATGCCCCCAAATCCCCCAACCCCACAACCCCCTAAATCTCCGACAGCTTCTACACTGGTTATCACGGCTCGCCCTTCAAGCCCCAGACAACCCCCACCCAAGGAGTCTGTCCCATGCCCGATAGAAAATGCGATTGTCCCAACTGCAAATGCACCATCAAGGAAGGCGATCATGCCTACGCAGTCCACGGCAAACACTATTGCTGCGAAGCCTGCGCCCACCACCACAAAAGTGGCGAAGAATGTTCAAACAAAGGCTGCCATTGCGCCCATCCGAAATAACAGCACGCATAAAAAAGTGGAGCCTAATCAGGCTCCACTTCCAGTTTCAGACTCTCATCATCCAGCCGCTCTGTATGCCGCACCGTGCCTTGCAGCCGTCGGCCATCAACGCTGACCACGACGGTTTTCGCCCGGTCGAGGTCTTCGGGCAGTGGTGCTGGCACGAGCAGGGCAAAGCTAAAAGGATCATCCGCGACCGCCTCCAGCCCAACGCGGCAGTCCACGCTTTTGGTGATCCGCCCGGATAGCGTATCGAGGCCGTAGTCCAGATGCGCAGGGCTGTTGATGTCGCTCATGGTGCATTCCCCCGAATGAAGCCGATCGCCAGGCTGAGCTTAGCTGGTCGGTCGCCAGACGACGTTTTCCACGCCGAATTTTTCCGCCATCGGTTTGCTGGTCTTCTGCACCTTCTCACGGCCAAAACGCGGGATGCGGCCGACCCCGGCGTCGCAGCTCGCCCAGTGCCACGCCTCGGCGTTGTCCATCTTGTCCGAGCGGATAATGAACGACTTGGGCGTGCCGTGAAGGGTGTAGTCGATGACATAGAGTTTTGCGTTGTTCATAAAGCCCGTATTCCTCCCTGTGGTAATAGAGGGATCGCGGCGCTGCGGGAAAATTCACTCGGATTGTCCGACGGTATCTATCGTTGGCGACGCCGTGGTGCACTGGGTACCATGGAGTTTCCACCAACCCCAATGAATGCTCGCCATGGCCCTTGCCGCCCCCCCTGATCTGAGTGATACCGATGTGCCCGTGCAACGTGTGGCGCGGACTTACCCGCGTGGCTTGTTCATCGAGCCGCACGAGCATGTCTGGGGGCAGTTGCTGTATGCGATGAGCGGGGTGATGTGGGTCGAGACGCCGCACGAAGCGCTGGTGGTGCCGCCGCAGCGGGCGGTGTGGTTGCCGCCGGGCGTGCCGCACGGGATTCGGGTGGTGTCGGATCTGCAGATGCGCAATATCTACTTGCGTCCGGCGCTGGCGGCGACGCTGGATCAGACGGTGCAGGTGATCGAGGTCGGTGGGTTGCTGCGCGAGTTGATTGTCGGGCTGGTGGAGCAGGGCGACAGCGGTGAGCCGGCGTATTACGAGGCGTTGGTCGGGTTGGCGTTGCTGGAGCTGAAACGTGCACGGCGTTCGCAGTTGAAAATCCCGATGCCGGATGACTCTGATCGACGTCTGATGAATCTGTGTCAAGCGGTGATGGCGGCGCCGTCGCTGGAAATTCCTTTCGAACAGCACGCGGAAAACGCCAGCGCCAGCGTGCGCACGTTGGCGCGGTTGTTCAAGGACAGCCTCGGCATGGGCTTCGCCGAATGGCGGCGGCAGGTGCAACTGGCAACAGCGGTGGCGGAACTGATTCAGGGCGTGGCGGTGAGTGTGATTGCCCGGGAACTCGGCTATTCACCCAGTAGCTTCAGCGACATGTTCCGCCGCGAATTGGGTGTGGCGCCCTCGCAATTTGCTGTCGAACACGATTAACCAAACCTGCATAAATACAATGTGGGGAGCCTGCTCGCGAATGCGGTGGATCAGCTGGCTCATCCTTCACTGACACACCGCTTTCGCGAGCAGGCTCGCTCCCACAGGGTTATGTGGTGTTCATCCGATACTTGTCCGAAATTCAGAAGTCCTTGGCCGATGCCATCCCGGCCGGTTCCCTAAACTCTGCCCATTCCCTTCAAACGGCGGAGTTCCTCCCCATGAATTACTTGATTTCGCTGGCCATCGGTCTGGGCGTCGGCCTGCTGTACGGCGCGCTGGATTTTCGTTCGCCCGCACCGCCGGCCATCGCGCTGGTGGGTTTGCTCGGCATGCTGGCCGGTGAGCAGTTGTGGCCGATGGGCCGGCAACTGGTTTCCGGTTGGCTGTCCTGAGTGTCCTTTTCTCCTTCGGTGGATGTCCCTATGAAAGCACTGCAATTCGATAAAACCGGCGACCTGTCTTCCCTGCGCTTCGTTGAGGTGCCGACCCCTGTTCCTGGCGCAAGCGAAGTGTTGGTGCAGATCAAAGCGGCAGGTCTGAATCCGAGCGACGTGAAAAACGTCCTCGGCCGCTTCCCCTACACCACGCTGCCACGGATTCCCGGTCGCGATTTCGCGGGTGTCGTCGTCGAAGGCCCGCAAGCGTTGATCGGTCAGCAAGTCTGGGGCACCGGCCGTGAGCTCGGCTTCTTCGCCGATGGCACCCACGCCGAGTTCGTCAAACTGCCGGCCAATGGCGTGGCGCACAAACCCTCGCATCTGAGTTTCACCCAGGCCGCCAGCCTCGGCGTGCCCTACACCACGGCGTGGGATGCCTTGGAACGTAGTCTGGTGACGGCCGAAACGCGTTTGCTGGTGATCGGCGGCGGCGCGGTGGCCACGGCGGCATTGGCGCTGGCGAAGGTGCGTGGTGCGCAGTTGCTGGCAGCCGCGCGGCGCCCGGAGCAGGTCGCGGATTTGCAGGCGCAGGGTTATCAGACGATTCAACTGGATAAGCCGGAAGACCTCGGCGCGCAGGTCAACGCGGTGTATCGCGGCGGTGCTGATGTGATCTTCGACACCACCGGTTTCTGGCTGCCGGCGTCGGTGGCGGCATTGGCCACGTTCGGACGCATTGCGATCATCGCGGCGCCGGTGGACGGGCATGTGCAACTGCCGGCACTGGCGCTGTATCGCAAGGGCGGTTCGGTGGTCGGGATCAATTCGTTGTTGTATGGCGTAGAAGCGTGTGCGGCGATGCTCGAGCAGTTCGGGCGGTTCTTCGATGAAGGCTTGCTGCCGTTGCCGCAAGGGTTGGTCGAAGCGCCGTTGGCCGAGGGGCTTGCACGTTACGCCGATGTGAATCAGGGCAGCGGCGACAAGGTCATCCTCATCCCCTGATACACCCCAAAACCTTTGTAGGAGTGAGCCTGCTCGCGATCGCGGTGTGTCAGTCACTCATGATTAAACTGACACACCGCTATCGCGAGCAGGCTCACTCCTACAGTTGATTGGTGTTGGGCTCAGGATTGCGGAACACCGTTTTCCCACGCCGACCAGTTTTTCAGGATGTCCTGCACCAGCGGATTACCTGCGCGGTAGAGGTTTTCCAGCGCCGGCACAAAACCTCCCTGATCAGCGTATTTGAGCAAGTTATCCACTTCACTGCCGCCCGGCTGCGGGCGGTCAAAGTCTGAGCCGGCACGCACCACAGCCAGGCGTTGCACATCGACCAGACCTTCGCGACTGGCGCGCAGCAAGGCCTCATAGGTCGAGTTGTCTTCCTGTTGCGTCGTGCAGTATTCGCCCTTGTTGTCGGTCAGTAACTTGGTCCAGACCTCGGCCCGTTCGCTCAGGCGCGTACCGGAAAACCAGGTGTTGCCGGCCAGTGTGTCGCAGCGCGTCACCACCGGTGGTTGATTGGCCGGGGCTGACGGATATTTAAGGCGCCATGCCGCCGATTCCTTGCTTTCGCTGAGCTCGACCTTGTGGCTCAGGGCGAAGGCCTTGGCTTGCAGTTTCGGGTTGAGTTCAAAGACTTCGGTCTTGTAGTCCAGCGGCGGTTTTTCGTTCGGCCCCTTGGTGTTGATGCCCAGATAGCCGGTCGGCCAGGTCGACGGCGCATCCCGCGAATCGATCTCCCATTGCGTGCCGAACTCCACCAGATAATGCGCCCACGCAGCCGTGCCGATGGTCCCGTGTTTCGGGCTGATCCCGGCAATGCCGGCGATCAAAAAATAGCTTTTGCGCAGATCGAATTTCGGCGACAGCGCCAACGCCAATGTCGAAGCGGCCGCGTTGGTCTGGCCCATGCCAGTGGTCAACAGACACACTTGCTGCGCGTTGCAGCGGATGTTCGGATACTCGGCGGACAGGCCCGGCACGCGGATTTCCTGCTTCAACTCCAGGCGATCGATCCAGTTTTGTGCCTCGGGGGCGAACATGGTGATCAGCATGACTTTCGGTTGAATCGGCGCCTCTGCGGCCCACCCGGTGGAAGAGAGCAGGGCCGCGCCGGCCAGGGTCAAACGCATCATTGCTTGCATGGAAAACTCCTTGATTCAGAACTGATAACCGACGCCGGCGTAGTAACCCCAGCCGTTGGAACGCGCACGGAAATTGCCGTCGCCAAAATTCAGCTCGCTGCCGTCCTCCCAGTTGCCGCCGTTGTGGAAATAACGGCCGACCAGGGTGAAGCGCAAGTGGGTGAACGAGTAGAGCAACACGTTGGTCGCCACCGTCGCGTTGGCCGTACGCGCCGGGTTGTCCTTGTGGATGTCAGAGCCGAAATCGAAGTTGGTGAAGCCGATGTAAGTCAGCGAGGCGCCGTTGCTGAATTTGTCGATCGGCACGATGTACTTGAGCTGCGCTCGGTAGCCGTCCCACGAATATTCATTGCTCGCACCGTAGTTTTCCCACTGATAGCGACCATAGAGGTTGGCCGACAGGTTGACCCGCGAGTGGGTATCGATGTCGGTGCCGAAACCGCTGTAGAGGGTGTTGGCGCGGTTCTCCTTGCGGCTGCCGTGGTCGTAGATCCAGTCGAACGCGACGTACCATTCCTTGAACGGGCCGATGGCCAGGCTGCGGCCGGCGAGGTAGTCGATGGAGATGCGCGGTTCGTGTTCCATGAACACCGGCGAGCCGTGATCCCACACGCCTTTGTCGTGGCTGTTGCCGATATTGAAGATCTTCGGGATGTCGACGTAGCCGTACAGTTCGAACGGACCTTTGCGGCCGAAGTACTCGTATTCCAGATAGATGTCGTCGGCCGGTTGCGGGCCGAAGCTGATGTCTTTGCTGCCGATCAGCATCAGGTCCTGGTTGTACCAGTCCGACAGGTACGCACCTTTTTTGGGCGGGCTGGCTTCGGGGCTGAGCGCTTCGCCCTGGGCAGATTCTTCGGCCGGCGCCGGTTGTGCCAGCGCACTATGGCTGAGAAGTCCGGTAACGCCGGTCAGTAGCAAGGAAACAGCAAGCGTGCGCGCAAAAGGTGCGCGAAAAGGCGTGGCGGCGTGCATTCAAAGTCCTTTTTTGCGGATCGAAGCCCGTGTTCCGTGGGCTTGTACGGTTTTGTTACGAAAACGTTGGTATTGCCGTTACGCAAACGTTTGCACAAGGCGTACCAAAACCTTCAATGGGCTGAAAAATATGTCCTTTTTCAGTATTTCCTGATGGATCGGTCAGGCGCGGGTTTGCAGACCCTACAGTTCCCTGTGGGAGCGAGCTTGCTCGCGAAGGCGGGGTATCAGAAAAGTATCCGCAAGCTGACACAACGCATTCGCGAGCAAGCTCGCTCCCACAGTTTTTAACCTCTTCACAGTCAATGACTGCGGGCTGAAACGCTGATTCCAGCCTCCTCTAGTATTAAAGTATTAACACCATTTAATCAGTGCCCCATGGCGGGGCGTCTACTAGCTTTGTCCCCAATCAACGGTTTTGTGATGACCGTCGCAGTCTTGATTCGCGTGTGGAATAAGCACGGCTCTGCGCGCCCTCAAGGAAGAAATTGGCCACGACAAGGAGTAGCCCGTGGAAGCAAGGTTTGGTGTCGCCCTCGTTTCGCGTTTTTCCCCTCTATCCCTTGCCGTGCACCTGAGCGTCGCCGGGCTGTTGTTCGGCGGGGTCAGCGCACCTGCGCTGGCCACGTGCTCCACGGCCGGCTCAATCGTGACGTGTACGGGGGTGCCGCCACTGCCACTGGTTCCCAACGACTTTGCCAGTGCCTCTAACAACCTGACGGTCAACGTCAACAGCGGCGCGCAGATGAACGCGACCCTTGGCGGGCATGTCATGGACCTGACGGGGGTCGGCATCACCCTGAACAACTCCGGCATCATCGATCCGGCAGTCCTCGGTCTGGTGTCGGTTTTGAGTGGCGGGGCATTCATCGGCAGCGGCGCGACCAGCACGGTCAGCGTGCTCAACAACGCTGGCGCGATCATGCGTGGCACCGGGATGTTGCTGGGGCTGAACCTGACGAGCATCGACGGCCTGGCCCTTTCGGTTAACAACGCGGCAACCGGCACCACCAGCATCACCAACAACGGCACCATCACCTCGACCGGTCTGTCGATCGGCGGCATCACCCTCGCCGATACCCCGGTAATCGGCATCTACGGTGGCTCGCAGGTCAACATGACCAACAGCGACACCGGCGTCATCAACGGCCGCATCGCTTTCGAAACGTCGGCGGCGGGCAACACCTTCACCAACGCCGGTGCAATTACCGGCGGTGTGTCGATGGGCGCGGCGAGCACCAACACCTTCACTGCGGTGACCGGCTCCAGCGTCAACGTCGGTGACGGCGTGCAGATCAGCGTCGGTCTCGGCGGTCTGGTCAATATCAACCTGACCTTCGCGCCAACCGGCACGGTCGATGGCGGTGCGGGCGGCACCAACAGCCTGATCCTGCAAAACCCGGCCGGCGTCGGTATCACCGGGACTGGCACGGCATCGAGCGCCACTTACGTCAACTTCAACAACCTGACCCTCAACAGCGGCACCTGGACCTTGCAGGGGCCACTGGTCAGCGGCGCGACCACGCTCAACGGCGGTATCGCGAATTTCAACAACAACGCCACCTTCGGCAGCGGTGTGCTCACCTCCAACGGCGGGGTTCTGCAGGCCAGCAACGCCGGGTTGAACATCAGCAATCTGATCTCCCTCGGCGCCGGCGGCGTCACGCTACAAGGCAGCAACGCGACCACCCTGAGTGGGGTGATTTCCGGCAGCGGCGGTTTCACCAAGGCCGGTACCGGCCAGCTTAATCTCAGCGCCGCCAACACCTATCTGGGCAACACCACGCTCAACGGCGGCACGGTGCAGGTGGGCAACAATCAGGCGTTCAGCACCGGCACGCTCAATGTGACCGGCGCGACAACGCTGAGCGCACCGGGCACCATCAGCCTGGCCAACGCCATCAGCCTCGGCGGCACCTTGACCGCCGGTGGCACTGGCGCGCTGACCCTCGGTGGTTTGATCAGCGGCAGCAGTGGCTTGACCAAAACCGGCAGCGGCAGCCTGACTGTCAGCGGCGTCAACACCGGGTTCACCGGCACCACCACCCTCAGCGCCGGCAGCCTGCTGGTGACCAACAACAACTCGCTGGGCAGCGGTGCGCTGAACACTGCCGCCGGCACCAGTCTGGACAGCACCACCAACGTTACGCTGGCCAATAACATCGGCATGACCGGTGCGCTCAACGTGCTCGGCAGCAATGCCCTGACCCTTGGCGGCGTATTGTCCGGCACCGGCGGCATCACCAAATCCGGCAGTGCCAGCCTGACGTTGACCGGCAACAACAACAACAGCGGCAACACGCTGCTCAATGCCGGTAGCCTGTTGGTGGGCAGCAACACCGCGCTGGGCACGGGCGCACTGAATACCGCCGCCGGGACCACGCTGGATGCGACGGCGGCGGTGACGTTGGCCAACGCCGTCGCAGTGACCGGAGCGCTGACCCTTGGCGGCACGCAGGCATTGGGCCTGAGTGGCGTCGTCAGCGGTGCGGGTAACCTGATCAAGAACGGCACCGCCAACCTGAGCCTCAGCGGCAACAACACGTTCTCCGGCGGCACCGCGCTCAACGCCGGCACGCTGATTGTCGGCTCCAACACCGCGCTGGGCACTGGCGCGTTGACCACGGCGGCGGGCACTACCCTCGACGCCAGCACGGCAGTGGCGTTGACGAACGCGGTCTCCCTGGGTGGCAACCTCAACGTCGGCGGCAGCGCCAACCTGACCCTCGGCGGCATCGTCAGCGGCAGCGGCGGGCTGACCAAAAACGGCGCGGCCAACCTGATTCTCAATGGCGCCAACACTTTCCTCGGTGCGGTCGCGTTGAACGCGGGCACGATCACGGCGGGTGCCAACGCGGCGCTCGGCAGCGGCAACATCACCGTCGGCGGTGTGGCGACTCTCGACAGCAACGCGGCGGTAACCCTCAACAACGCGGTCATTCTCAACAACAGCCTGGGCATTGGCGGCAGCAACGCGCTGACCCTCGGCGGGGTGATCAGCGGCGCCAGCCAATTGGTCAAAAACGGCGCGGCCAATCTCACGCTCAGCGGCTTCAATACCTACAGCGGCGGCACCACGCTGAATGCCGGCAGCCTGACGGTCGGTAACGGCGCGGCACTGGGCACCGGCGCGTTGTCGGTGGAAGGTGCGGGCACGCTCAACAGTAGCTCGGCCGTGACCCTGAACAACAACGTGATCCTCAACGCCAACCTCACCGCCGGCGGCGCCAACGCGCTGACGCTTGGCGGGGCGATCAGTGGCGCCAACGGCTTGATCAAAACCGGCGCGTCGAGCCTGACCCTCAACGGCAATAACACCTACACCGGCACCACCGCGCTGAACGCCGGTTCGCTGATTGTCGGCTCCAATACCGCCCTCGGCACCGGCACACTGAACGCCTCGAACGGCACCACCCTGGATGCCAGCACTGCGGCATCGCTGGCCAATAACGTCAACCTCGGCGGCACCCTGACCCTGGGCGGCAGCAATGCGCTGACCTTGGGCGGCGTGGTCGCCGGTATCGGAGGGCTGACCAAGAACGGCGCTGCCGACCTGACCCTCAATGGCGCCAACACTTATTTTGGCAACACCGCGTTGAACACCGGCAAACTGACCGTCGGCAGCAACAATGCGTTGGGCTCCGGTACGTTGAACGCTGCGGCCAACACCACGCTGGACGCCAACACGGCGGTCAGCCTGAACAATGCCGTGGGACTCGCCGGTGCCTTGAACATCGGCGGCACCGCCAATATGACCCTGACCGGTCTGGTCAGCGGCGCTGGCGGCCTGGTGAAAGACGGCGCGGCCAATCTGATTCTCAACGCCGCCAACAACTACCTTGGCGGCACCACGCTGAACGCCGGCACCCTGACCGTCGGCAACAGTTCGGCGCTCGGTTCCGGTGCATTGACCGTCGCGGGCGCCGCAACGCTGGACAGCAATTCTCCGCTGGTCAGCCTCAACAATGCCGTCGCCCTGAATGCAGCGTTGACCGTGGGTGGCACGCAGAACCTGACCCTCGGCGGCGTCACCAGTGGCACGGGCCAGTTGATCAAGAACGGCGCCGCCAACCTGACCGTCAATGGCAACAACACCTTCAGCGGCGGCACCACGCTCAACGCCGGCACGCTGACCCTGGGCAATGCCAACGGTCTGGGCAGCGGCGCATTGGTCGTCGGTGGCGCGGCAACGCTGGATAACAGCGCTTCGTTCGGCATCGGCAACGCGATCACGCTGAATGCCGGGTTGACCGTCGCCGGCAACAACGATTTGAGTTTGAACGGCATCATTGACGGTGCCGGCAGCCTGACCAAAAACGGTCTGTCGGACCTGGCTCTGGCTGGCAACAACACCTTCACCGGCGCGCTGAACATCG
Organism: Pseudomonas sp. AIG; assembly: GCF_977020205.1. Taxonomy (NCBI): domain Bacteria; kingdom Pseudomonadati; phylum Pseudomonadota; class Gammaproteobacteria; order Pseudomonadales; family Pseudomonadaceae; genus Pseudomonas; species Pseudomonas sp. AIG. The sequence goes on from NZ_CDROCK010000061.1 coordinate 10,304, forward strand.
TCTCCGGCAGCGTCACCACGCTCAACAGCAATGCGCTGGGCAGCACTTCCGGGGTCAACATCAGCGCCGGCGCCGGGCTGAATCTGGGCAGCGACGCCAGCCTCGGCGCGCTGACCGGTAGCGGCAGTGTGCAACTCACCGGCAGCAACCTGCTGACCGTCGGCAGCGGCAACGTCACCAGTACGTTTGATGGCGATCTCAGTGGCAGCGGCGGCCTGGTCAAAGTCGGCACCGGTACCTTGAACCTCACCGGGATCAGTGGCATCACCGGCAATACCGCGATCAATGACGGCACCGTCGACCTCAGCGGTTCGCTGGCCAGTGCACAGGTCAACGTCAACACCGGTGGCACGCTCACCGGCACCGGTTCAGCGCTTGGTAGCGTCAACGTCAACAGCGGCGGTCATCTGGCGTTGTCGTCGGGCAACCAGCTGTCCGCCGGTGCGTTGACCCTCGGTGCGGGCAGCAATGTCGATGTCGCGTTGGGCACGCCGTCGACCACTTCACTGATGAACGTCGGCGGCAACCTCACCCTCGACGGCAATCTCAACGTCACCGATGCCGGCGGTTTTGGCGTTGGGGTATATCGCCTGTTCAACTACACCGGCGCCCTGACCAATCTCGGTCTGGACGTCGCCAGCGTGCCGGTCGGTTACGGCCTCGGCGATCTGCTGGTGCAAACCGGGGTGGCCAATCAGATCAACATTCAAGTCTCCGCGCCGAACAGCAACATCCGTTACTGGGACGGCAGCCAGACCATCGCCAACGGCGTCGTCGATGGCGGCAGCGGCACGTGGAATGCGGTCGGCACCAACTGGACCGATGCCAACGGCCTGGTCAATCAACCATGGGCCGGCGATTTCGCGGTGTTCCAGGGCACCGCCGGCACCGTGACGGTGAACGGCACGCAAGCGTTCACCGGCATGCAATTCCTCACCGATGGCTACAACGTGGTCAACGGCGCGGCGGGGCAACTCACAGCGGTCAACGGCACCGGCGGTACCGCCGCATTGCGGGTTGATCCGGGCGTGACGGCAACCATCAATGCCAATATCGATGGCAGCGGCATCCTCAATAAACTCGACGCCGGCACCCTGGTGCTCGGCGGTGCCAACACTTATACCGGCGGCACCCAACTGGACGGCGGCAAGATCATCGTCGGCAGCAACACCGCGCTCGGCACCGGAACGTTGACGGCGAATGCCGGCACGCAACTGGATAGCAACGCGGCGGTGACACTGGCCAACGCCGCGACACTCAACGGCAACCTGACCATCGTCGGCAGCAATGCATTGACCCTCAACGGCGTGATTGGCGGCACCGGTGGCCTGATCAAAACCGGCACGTCCAACCTGACCCTCGGCGGCAACAACGCCTTCCTTGGCCCGGTAGCCTTGAACGCCGGTGGACTGATTCTGGCGTCGAACTCGGCGCTGGGCTCCGGCACGTTGAACGCGGCGGGCGGCACCACGCTGGATGCGAGCACGGCGGTTTCGCTGAACAACGCGGTGAATCTGGCCGGCAATCTCGGCATCGACGGCACGGCGGATCTGACCCTGGCCGGTACGGTCAACGGCGCCGGCAGTCTGAGCAAAAACGGCGCCGCCAACCTGACCCTCAGCGGCAACAACAACTTCCTCGGCGGCATCACCCTCAACGCCGGCACCCTGACCGCTGGCAGTAACTCGGCGCTGGGCCTGGGCAACCTGACCGTGGCGGGTGCCTCGGCGCTGGACAGCAACAGCGCGCTGAGCCTAGGCAACAACGTCGTGCTCAACGCCAATCTGAGCAACACCGGCAGCAACAATCTGACCCTCGCAGGTGTGGTCAGCGGCGCGGGTGGCTTGATCAAGGACGGCGCGTCGAACCTGACACTTAACGGCATCAACACCTTCACCGGCGGGACCACGCTGAATGCCGGCACGCTGACCCTTGGCACTGGCGGCTCTTTGGGCAGCGGCGCGCTGACCGTGGCCGGCGCTTCGACCCTCGACAACTCCGCGCCACTGGTGCTGGCCAACAACCTCAACGTCAACGCCAATCTGGCCCTGGCCGGTAACAACAACCTGACCCTTGGCGGCGTGATTGCCGGCGCCGGTACGCTGAGCAAAAACGGTCTGGCCGACGTGACCCTGAGCGGCAGCAACACTTTCAGCGGCACCTTCGATGTGCTCGCCGGCAGCCTGACCACGCTGAGTGGCGGTGCACTGGGCAACAACGCCACGGTCAATCTCGCGGGCGGTGCAGCGCTCAATCTCGGTGCTTCAGGCAGCCTCGCCAGCCTCACTGGCAGCGGCACGGCGCTGATCGGCACTGGCAATACGCTGAGCCTCGGCGGCAACAATGTCAGCAGCACCTTCGCCGGCATCCTCAGTGGCGACGGCGGCCTGAGCAAACTCGGCACGGGCACCCTGACCCTCAGTGGCGTCAGCGACCTGACCGGTGACACCAACGTCAACGCCGGCACCTTGCAGGTCAACGGCTCACTGGCCAGTGGCAACGTGCTGGTCAACAGCGGCGGCAATCTCGGTGGCAGCGGCACCTTGACCGGTGCCGTGACAGTCGCCGATGGCGGTCATCTGGCGGGCGTTACCGGCAGCACCTTGTCGGTGGACTCGCTGGTGTTCAACGGCAATTCCAACTTCGACGTCGGCCTCGGCACACCGGTGTCCGGTGGCGGCAATGCGCTGGTGAATGTCGGCGGTAACCTGACCCTCGACGGCACCCTCAACGTCAGCGACATCGGCGGGTTCGGTAGCGGTGTGTACCGCTTGATTAACTACACCGGTGGCCTGACCGACAATGGCATGCTCTTCGGCACACTGCCGGGCAGCGTGACGCCGGGTGATCTGACCCTGCAAACCGCACTGGCCAATCAGATCAACCTGCTGGTGACTGCACCGGGCGTCACCGTGCAGTTCTGGGACGGCAACCAACTGGTGGCCAACGGTTCGGTCGAAGGCGGCAGCGGCACCTGGGGCACCGGCACCACCAACTGGACCGACGTCAACGGCACCACCAATCAGGCCTGGACCAACAACTTTGCGGTGTTCCAGGGCGCGGCCGGCACGGTCACCGTCAACGGCGCGCAAACCATTACCGGCATGCAGTTCGTCACCGATGGCTACAGCCTGGTGAACGGCACGGCGGGCTCGCTGAATCTGGTCAACGGTTCACTGGGCAATGCCACGGTGCGGGTTGACCCGAACGCCACGGCAACCATCGGTGTCGCGCTCAACGGCAGCGGCACGCTGGGCAAATACGACAGCGGTACGCTGGTGCTCAACGCGGCCAACGGCTACACCGGTGGCACGGCGCTGAACGGCGGCAAGATCGTGGTCGGTAACGACGCGGCACTCGGCACTGGCGTGTTGACTGCTGCTGACGGCACAGCGCTGGACAGCAACGCGGCCGTCAGTCTGAGCAACGATGTTGTGCTCAACGGTGGCTTGAATGTCGCTGGCTCCAACGCCTTGACCCTCGACGGCGTGGTCAGCGGCAGCGGCAGCCTGATCAAGGCCGGCGCATCGAGCCTGACCCTCAACGGCAGCAACACTTACACCGGTGGTACTCAACTCGCCGGCGGCACGCTGATTCTCGGCAACAACAGTGCCCTCAGCAGCGCTGCGCTCAACGTGACCGGCAACGGCACGCTCGACAGCACCGCGGCGCTGCAACTGGCCAACGCCATCAACCTCGGCGCGCAACTGACCCTCGCCGGCACTCAGAACACCACGTTGATCGGTGCTGTGACCGGCACCGGCAGTCTGCTGAAAAACGGCAGCGGCGATCTCGTCCTCAGTGGCGCCAACACCTACAGCGGCGGCACCACACTGAACGGCGGCACGACGCGCGGTAACACCAGCAGCCTGCAAGGGGCGATCGTCAACAACGCGACGCTGACCTTCGAACAGAACGCCGATGGCAGCTACACCGGCAACCTCACTGGCACCGGTACGCTGAACAAAACCGGCAGCGGCGAATTGCTGCTGACTGGCAACAACAGCTTCACCGGCAACACCTCGGTGCAGGCTGGCAATCTGATCGTCAACGGCGTGCTCAACAGCGCCAATGTCGACGTTGCCAGTGGTGCGGGCATCGGCGGCGGTGGCCAGTTTGGGGGTGCCGTGCAACTGGCCAGCGGCGCGACGCTGCTGGGTGGCGGTACGGCAACGCCATTGTCGGTCGGTTCGCTGGCGCTGTCTTCGGGGACCAATCTGGACTTCAGTCTCGGCTCGGCGGCCAGTTCGACCACGGTGGTCAATGTCGCCGGTAACCTGACCCTCGACGGTACGTTGAACATCAGCAACGCCGGCGGTTTCGGCACCGGCGTCTATCAACTGTTCAGCTACGGCGGCAGCCTGACTGACAACGGTCTGGTGTATGGCAGCCTGCCGGTGTCGGCGGCCAATCTGACGCTGCAAACCGCTATTGCCAACCAGATCAATCTGCTGGTGCAAGGCACCCCGGGTGAGGTGCAGTTCTGGAACGGTGGCACCACCAACCCGGACGGCAGCATCGGTGGCGGCAGCGGCGTGTGGGGGCCGGGCACCAACTGGACCGATCCGAGCGGTACTCAGGCCCTGGCTGCAAATGGTCAGTTCGCGGTGTTCGGCGGTCAGGCAGGTACGGTGACCGTGCAGGGCAATCAGAACTTCACCGGTCTGCAATTCCTCTCCGGCGGCTACAGCCTGGTCCCGGGGGCTGGCGGTACGCTGACGCCGGTCAACGGCGCGGACGGCAGCCTTGCACCGGTGCGGGTCAATGCCGGCGCGAGCGCGGAAATTTCCACGCCACTGGTGGGCACGGGCGGCATCGAGAAGCTTGATTCCGGCACGCTGGTTTTGAGCGGTGCCAACACCTACAGCGGTGGCACCACCGTCAGCGGCGGTACGCTGGTCGGTAACACCACCAGCCTGCAGGGCAACATCCTCAACAACTCATCGCTGCTCTTCTTGCAGAACTTCAATGGTCAGTTCAACGGATCGCTGCGCGGACTGGGCGCGATGCTCAAACGCGGCACCGGCACCTTGCTGTTGACCGGTGATAATCCGTTCAGCGGCACCGTGTCGGTCGATCAAGGCGTGCTGCAAGTCGGCAGCCGTGCGGCGCGGGCTTCGTTGGGCGGGCAAGTCACCGTGGCCAACGGAGCCGGCCTGAGCGGTAATGGCAGTGTCGGTTCGGTGATCAACCATGGTGTAGTGGCCTCCGGCGCCGAGGCCGGAACCCTGAGCGTGGCCGGCAACCTGACCAACGCTAGCGATGGTGTGCTGGCGCTGACAGTCAGTTCGCCAACCGCGACACCATTGGCAGTCGGTGGCACCGCGACGTTGGGCGGCGCCTTGCAGGTCAACTCGCTGGCACCGTTCACCGGCAACACCACGTACTCGCTGATTACGGCGGGTGGCGGTGTCAACGGCACCTTCAGCGCCGCAGACCTGCCGCAATACGCGTTTCTCAACACGGCACTGGTGTATGACGCCAACGCGGTGAACCTGGTGGTCAGTCGCAACGGCAACTCCTTCGCCGATGTCGCCGCCACCGGCAACCAGTTCCGGACCGCCACCGCGCTGTCGAACAACGGCCCGGCGGGCGCGGCGTTGCAGAACGAGATCGTCAACCTCAGTGTTGCCGGTGCGCGTAATGCCTTCGACAGTCTGTCGGGTGAGATCCATGCGAGCACCGCCAGCGCCATCCTCGAGGATTCGCGCTACGTGCGTGACGCGGTCAACGATCGCATGCGCCAACCGTCATGCAGCGCGGCGGATGATCCACGCCGCGCCCTGGCGCCAAGTGACAACCAACTGAGCAGCAACGGCTGCCACGGCGAAATGGTCGGCTGGGCGCGGGCACTCGGCGCATGGGGTGAGTCGGATGGCGACAGCAACGCGGCGAAACTCGATCGCAACCTCAGCGGCTTCATGCTCGGCACCGACAAGCAACTCGATGACCAGTGGCGCGTGGGCATGGCCGCCGGTTACACCCGCAGCGATCTCGATGCGCATGATCGTCGCTCGGACGCCACCGTCGAAAGCTACCACTTGGCGGCGTATCTCAATTCGCAGTTCGACGCCTTGGCGGTGCGCCTCGGCGCGGCTTACAGCTGGCACGACATCGAGACCAAACGCAACGTCAGCGTCGGCAGCTACAACGACCGCTTGAAGGCCAATTACGATGCGCGCAGCGCCCAGGTGTTCGGTGAAGTCGGTTACACGATTGAAGCCGGCGGCATTGCCCTCGAGCCGTTCGCAGGGCTCGCCTACGTCAACTACGACACTGACAAGGCCAAGGAGAAGGGCGGAGTCGGGCGCCTGGAGGCTGATGCCGATCAAGACATCACCTTCTCGACCCTCGGCGTGCGCGCCGGCAAAGTCATCACCCTGGCCAACGGCGGGCAATTCACCCCGCGCGCGGCCGTCGGCTGGCGCCATGCCTTCGGCGACACCAAGCCTGACGCTGATCTGACCTTCATCGACGGCGGCGCTTCGTTCAGCACCCAAGGTGTGCCGATCGCCAAGGACAGCGCCATTGTCGAAGCGGGGGTCGACTTCCAGATCAGCCCGACCGGCAAGCTCGGCGTCGGCTACTCGGGGCAACTGTCGAACGACAGCAACGACCATGCAATGACCATCAGCTTCAGCCTGGGCTTCTGATTTAGGGTCGAAGCACTTTTAGCCGCCCGTAAGGGCGGTTTTTTTTGCCTTGCCTCAAGCTGCTCGTTCCCACGCTCTGCGTGGGAACGCCTCTAGGGACGCTCCGCGTTCCGGCTCCGGAAGGGACGCGGAGCGTCCCGGTCTGCATTCCCACGCGGAGCGTGGGAACGATCGGATAGACCCGGCGTGCTCTGCTAGAATCGCCCCCATCAACAGCCTGAGACTCCCCCATGAGCGAGCCGATTCGTCTGACCCAATACAGCCACGGCGCCGGTTGCGGCTGCAAGATTTCCCCGCAGGTGCTGGAAGTGATTCTGGCCGGCAGCGGTGCGCAGAACCTTGATCCGAAACTGTGGGTCGGTAACGCCTCGCGTGATGACGCAGCGGTGTACGAGATCGACGCCGAGCGCGGTGTGGTCTCGACCACGGACTTTTTCATGCCGATCGTCGATGACCCGTTCGACTTCGGCCGCATCGCTGCGACCAACGCGATCAGCGACATCTATGCGATGGGCGGCGATCCGCTGATGGCGATTGCGATTCTCGGCTGGCCGGTCAATGTGCTGGCGCCGGAAGTGGCGCGTGAAGTGATTCGCGGTGGCCGTGCGGTTTGCGACGCGGCGGGCATTCCACTGGCGGGTGGGCATTCGATCGACGCGCCAGAGCCGATCTTCGGCCTCGCCGTCACTGGTCTGGTCGAGAAGCGCCACATGAAGCGCAACGACACCGCCACCGCCGGCTGCCTGCTGTACCTGACCAAACCGCTGGGCATCGGCATCCTCACCACCGCCGAGAAGAAGGGCAAATTGCGCGCCGCCGACGTCGGCGTGGCCCGCGACTGGATGTGCACCCTGAACAAACCCGGCAGCCGTTTCGGCAAACTCGCCGGCGTGACGGCAATGACTGACGTCACCGGTTTTGGTCTGCTCGGGCACCTGGTGGAAATGGCCGATGGCAGCAAGCTCACCGCGCGCATCGCTTATGACCGCGTGCCGCGTCTGGACAGCGTCGAGTATTACCTCGATCAGGGTTGTGTACCCGGCGGTACGCTGCGTAATTTCGACAGCTATGCGAGCAAGGTCGGCCGCGTGCAGGAGCTGCATAAACGCGTGCTCTGCGACCCGCAAACCAGTGGTGGTCTGTTGATCGCGGTGACGCCTGAAGGCAATGAAGCGTTCCTCGCCCTCGCCGCTGAACTGGGCCTGAACCTGGCGCCAATCGGCGAATTGGTTGAGCGACAGACGAACGCAGTCGAGGTGATTTGATGCTCCGCGACTGCACTGACTACCGAGACATTTTCCTCAACGACCGGCCGCTGATGGACGCCCGCGCGCCGGTCGAGTTTCACAAGGGCGCGTTCCCCGGTGTGATCAACCTGCCGCTGATGAACGACGTCGAACGGCAGAAGATCGGCACCTGCTATAAACAGCACGGTCAGCAGGCCGCCATCGAGTTGGGTCATCAATTGGTCTCGGGAGCGCTGAAAGCCGAGCGCATCCAGGCCTGGGCCGATTTCGCTCGGGCCCATCCTGATGGGTATCTCTATTGTTTTCGCGGTGGTCTGCGCTCGCAGATCACCCAGCAATGGCTGCGTGACGAAGCCGGGATCGACTATCCGCGTATCGGCGGTGGTTACAAGGCGATGCGCAACTTCCTTATCGACACCCTTGAGCAGGCCATCGCGCAATGTGATTTCGTCCTGCTCGGCGGCATGACCGGCACCGGCAAGACCGAAGTGCTGGTGCAACTGCAAAACGGCCTGGACCTGGAAGGGCACGCCAACCATCGCGGCTCCAGCTTCGGCAAACGCGCGACCGGGCAGCCGTCGAACATCGATTTCGAAAACCGCCTGGCCATCGACATTCTCAAGAAGCGCGACGCGGGTATCGCGCAGTTTGTGCTTGAGGATGAGAGCCGGGTGGTGGGCAGTTGCGCCTTGCCGCTGCCGCTGTATCAGGGCATGCAGCAGTACCCGATGGTCTGGCTGGAAGACCGTTTTGAAGACCGTGTTGAGCGGATTTTGCGTGATTACGTGGTCGATCTATCGGCGGAGTTCGTGGCCGTGCACGGGGAGGAGGGTTTTACCTTGTTCTCGGAGCGCCTGCTGGAAAGCCTCAACAATGTGCAAAAGCGCCTCGGTGGCGAGCGTCATCGGCGGATGCTGTTGTTGATGGAAGAGGCGTTGATTGAGCAGGGGCGAAGCGGGGCGGTGGATCTGCATCGCGGCTGGATCGAAGGGTTGCTGCGTGAGTATTACGACCCGATGTATGTGTTTCAGCGCGAGAAGAAGGGCGGGCGGATCGAGTTTGCCGGGGAGCGTGGGGCGGTGCTTGAGTATTTGCGTGAGCGGGCCCAGAAAGGTTGAGGTTGTAGCGGCTGGCCTCTTCGCGAGCAGGCTCGCTCCCACAGGGGATTTGTATTTCACGCAAATCCAATAATGTGGGAGCGAGCCTGCTCGCGAAAGGGCCGGGCCAGGCCAGACAAAACTCAGGTCGGGCAGGTTTCCTTGCCATGATCCAGTCCCTGCTTGTAGCTGTGGCTCTGCAGGCTGGCCTTGCCGTTGTGCCAGGTCAGGGTCAGTACGTAAAGCGAGTCAAAATCATTGCCCGCCCAGTCTTCGGTGATGTTCTGTTTCTCGCCGACCGCTTTGCCGGCGACCTTGTTGATCAGCTCCGGCAGATAGCCGTGGGACCACGCGGTGTAAATCGTCGAGTTGTGATACTTGTCTTCCAGCAGTTCGCGGGCCAGATCGCTGGTGTCGTTGGCCGAGAACTCGATGTTCACCGGCAGGCCGAGCTTGATCGCCGCCGGACTGATGGTCATCAGCGGGCGAATGTAGCTGTAGGAGTTGTCCAGCTCACCTTCCTCGACATTGCGTGTCGGGTTGGCGGCGAACACGTAATCGGCTTTGCCGAATTTTTCCGGCAGCAGGGTCGACAGGTCGATGGCGCGGTTCAGCCCCTGACAGTTGAGCTGACCAAGACCGCCCTCGGGCTTCTCCGCATGACGCAGGAACACCAGCGTCTGGGTGCCGTCCACCGGTTGTGCGCGGCTTTCGCTGGACTCAAGCGACAGGAACAGCGCACTGACGGCCAGCAGGGAAGGCAGGGCCACATACGCACGGTGTTTGAAGCGTTTGGCGAATCGCATAAGGTTCGTCATGAAATAAAAAGTTCTTCAGCTGATTCAATTAAGGCTGACAAACCTTTACACCGCGGGCTCCCAGCACCGGGTGTTTTCCCTGTCATGAACGGCTTCCTCTGCAACAAAGGCATAGCTCAGAGTCCCCTGAGGGCCGATTGGTTCGATCACCCGAGCGCGCAGCACTCTAACGGCAACGTTCAGCGGCCTGGTGGCAGGTTAGCGACAGGATGTTGCGGATTTAAGTAGGTGCAACGACGCTGGCAAAAAGAACCCGCGCTAGAGCGTGTGATCCTGGATTATGCTCAGGACTTTAATTTGTGACTGGATGCTTCCCATGACCGATCTGTCCGCGTTCCCGATCACCCAGAAATGGCCGGCGCAGTACCCTGACTGGATTCAGCTCTATTCCTTGCCGACGCCCAACGGCGTCAAAGTCTCGATCATGCTCGAAGAAATCGGCCTGCCGTACGAGCCGCACAAGGTCGCTTTCGAAACTCAGGATCAGCTGTCCGCTGAGTTCCTGTCGCTGAACCCGAACAACAAGATCCCGGCGATCCTCGACCCGCACGGTCCCGGGGATCAGCCACTGCCGCTGTTCGAGTCGGGGGCGATTCTGATTTACCTGGCCGACAAAAGCGGCCAGTTGCTCGCGCAGGAAGGCGCGCTGCGCTACGAAACCATTCAGTGGCTGATGTTCCAGATGGGCGGCATCGGTCCGATGTTCGGCCAGCTCGGCTTCTTCAATAAATTCGCCGGCAAGGACTACGAGGACAAGCGTCCGCGTGACCGTTACGTCGACGAAAGCAAACGCCTGCTCAAGGTGCTCGACGGTCGGCTCGAGGGCCGTGACTGGATCATGGGCGAGCGCTACACCATTGCCGATATCGCCACGTTTCCGTGGGTACGCAACCTGATCGGGTTTTATGAGGCCGGTGATCTGGTGGGCATTCAGAACTTCCCGAATGTCACCCGTGTGCTTGAGCGTTTTCTCGCTCGCCCAGCGGTGGTTCGCGGCCTGAGCATCCCTTCCTGACACCACACATAACCCCTGTGGGAGCTGCCGAAGGCTGCGATCTTTTGATCTTGCTTTTAAAAATCAACATCAAAAGATCGCAGCCTTCGGCAGCTCCTACAGGGGATTTGGGTACTCTCTGGGATTATTACACCCCCGGTAATGCACTCTTGATTGATCCAGGTTTGTACCCCGCCCCCCGCAAGGCATAAGCTTCGCCCCCTACGACTTTCGTCTCATCTTCCGTTTTCAGGAAAGGCCCCATGTCCAGTCAGTTCCCCGAAGCACGTCCCCGCCGTCTGCGCCGCAATGCGAGCCTGCGCAGCCTGTTCCAGGAAACCGAATTCAGCCTGAATGATCTGGTGCTGCCGATTTTCGTCGAAGAAGACATCGACGACTTCGTGCCGATCAACAGCATGCCGGGTGTGATGCGCATTCCCGAGCGCAAACTGGCCAGCGAAATCGAGCGCTATGCCCGTGCCGGCGTCAAGTCGGTGATGACCTTCGGCGTGTCCCACCATCTGGACAGCAACGGCAGCGACACCTGGCGCGAAGACGGTCTGGTCTCGCGCATGTCGCGCATTGCCAAAGATGCCGTGCCGGAGATGATCGTGATGTCCGACACCTGCTTCTGCGAATACACCGATCACGGCCACTGCGGCGTGATGCACAACCATGAAGTCGACAACGACCAGACCCTGATCAACCTCGGCAAACAGGCTGTAGCCGCTGCCCGCGCCGGTGCCGACGTAATCGCGCCATCGGCAGCGATGGACGGTCAGGTGCGGGCGATTCGTCAGGCCCTGGATGCGGCCGGATTTACTCAAATTCCGATCATGGCCTATTCGACCAAATTTGCTTCGGCGCTCTACGGCCCGTTCCGCGAGGCCGGTGGCAGCGCGCTCAAGGGCGACCGCAAAAGCTATCAGATGAACCCGATGAACCGCCGTGAAGCACTGCGCGAATCGCTGCTCGACGAGCAGGAAGGCGCCGATGCGCTGATGGTCAAACCGGCCGGTGCTTACCTCGACATCATCCGCGATATCCGCGAGGCCTCGAACCTGCCGCTGGCGGCGTATCAGGTCAGTGGCGAGTACGCGATGATCAAGTTCGGTGCACAGGCCGGGGCGATCGATGAGGATCGCGTGGTGCGTGAGAGCCTGGGCGCGATCAAGCGTGCGGGTGCGGATTTGATCTTCACTTACTTTGCGATGGATCTGGCCTTGGCCGGGATCTAAGTAACACCGCAAATCCAAACTGTAGGAGTGAGCCTGCTCGCGATAGCGGTGTATCAGTCAACATTGATGTCGGCTGATACACCGCTATCGCGAGCAGGCTCACTCCTACAGGGTTTTGTGGTGGGTCAGGGACAGTTGAAGTAGGGCCGGATGCCGTGATCGCGGAAGTAGCGTTCAATCACCTTCGGATCCGCACTGTTTTCAGCAATCGCCACATACGTATCCGGGCGCAGCAGATAAAAGCCATTGCGCCCCAATCCTGCCGTGTCAAACGCCGGACGCCAGTCGAACACATGCAGCGGCAGGTGATGTTCGTGGCACCAGGCAATCATCTCGTCGCTGGTGTCGCCGTAGACATGCACCTGCCAGCACGGCTGGCGTAGCGGCTCGTAATTATCCCCCTCACCATCATGCGCCCACGGCAAACGGTCACCGCCGTGGACGTGGCCGGCTGCGCCCTGGCTCAGCGGCATGCCGCGGTAGTTGAGGGTGACCTGCGACACCGTGCGAAAGAGGAACTCGCGACTGGCCTCGAACGAAGCCATTTTCGGGATCAGAAACGGCGCCACACGCATGCGCAGCAAGTCAGCCATGCGCCCCTCGGCAGTGACGAAGCTGAAGACTTTGTCGGTGGTCGACACCAGTCGACGGGCGAAGGCAATGCGTTCGGTTTCGTAGCTGTCGAGCAGGCTCGGCTCGGCGCCGCCGCTGAGCACAGCGGCGAGTTTCCACGCCAGATTGATCGCGTCGCCAATCCCGGTGTTCATGCCCTGACCGCCCGCCGGGCTGTGCACATGCGCGGCATCGCCGAGCAGAAACGCGCGGCCACTGCGGAAATGCTCGGCCACGCGGTGATGCACGCGGTAGGTCGAGAACCAGTGCACGTCTTCGATGTGCACCTTGAGATGTTCGATGGCGCGGCTGCTGACATCGGAAAATTCCAGGGTTTCGGCGCGATCCGCACGCTCGTCCCGCACGGTGCCGATCAGCCTTGCGCGGCCTTCGCCGGCGAGAGGAAACACGGCGAGGAAGTCCGCCTCATCCAGATCCAGGTGCAACTCGCCGTTCATTGCCGGGCCGCTGGCCTTGACGTCGGCGACATAGAAAATCTGCTGATACGTGCCGCCGGGGAAACCGCTGTCGAGGGTTTTGCGCACCACTGAGCGGGCGCCGTCACAGCCGGCCAGATAACAGGCCTGGCAGATTTCCTGCTCGCCATCGGGCAGGCGCAAATGCGCGGTGAGGCCATCGCCGGTTTCCTCGAAACTGTCCAGCGTGGTGTTGCGTTCGACCGTAATGCCATAGTCTTCAAGACGCTCGATCAGCAGCCGTTCGTGCTCATCCTGCGGAAATATTTCGACGAACGCGTAGGGCGTCAGGCCTTCGCCGATGCGGTTCAGCGGTAATTGCGCGACCGGTTTGCCGTTGACCCAGAAATTCGCCGCCGCCACCCGATGGCCGTTGCGCACCACGGTGTCAGCAAGGTCCAGTTGCCGGTACAACTCGAGGGTGCGCGCCTGCACCGCCAGCGCTCGCGAAGTGGTGCCGGGCGCGGAGGTTTTATCGATGATGCGCACGCGCACGCCGAGTTTGCTCAGCCACAGGGCCAGCACCAGACCGGTCGGGCCGGCGCCGATGATCAGAACGTCGCTGCGGTTCATGGGCCTGTCCTCCGTTTGCTGTGCAGCAAGTATGGATCAGAAGGAGAGGGTGGCCAGTTGATCGGCCAGACGGAAAAAGGCTCCGCAGCGGTGAGGCTGCGGGGCCTTTTTCGGGTGTTCGACGGGAGGGCTGTTGTGCTGCGTAGATCCGGGCCCCTCACCCCAGCCCTCACCCCAGCCCTCTCCCGAGGGAGAGGGAGCCGATTTGGGTGCTTTTCAAAACCTGAGTCCGACTCGATATTTCAAGTCGGCGTAATTTGCAAGAACACCACGGTCAGTCCCCTCTCCATTAAAAGGCGAGGGGGAAAGGGAGCCGATTTGGGTGCCTTTCAAAACCTGAGTTCAACTCGGTGGCACACGTCGGCGGAACTCGAAAGAACACCGCAATCAGTCCCCTCTCCCTTTGGGAGAGGGTTAGGGTGAGGGGCTTTTCAGCGTTAGAAATCAATAGTCCCGGACAACTTCGCCACCCGCGGCTCACCCTGAGTCAGATACCCGCCCTGAGCCGATTCCCAGTACTTCTTGTTCGCCAGGTTCTCCACGCCCAGACGCAACGTCACGTCCTTCTCCGACACCTTGAACGCATAACGCGCGCCGGCATCGAAGCGGTTCCAGGTCGGCAGGCTCAGATTGTTCGCCGCATCGGCGTATTGACCGCCGGTACGCAGCATCCGCGCATTCAGTGCTACGCCTTGCAGGCCGGGCACGTCCCAATCCGCACCGGCGTTGAACTGGAAGGTCGGCACACCGATCGCACGGTTGCCGTCGTTGGCGCCGTTGAGGGTGTTCTTCAGTTCGGTGTCCATCAGGGTCAAGCCGCTGATCAGGCGCAGGCCCTGGATCGGCTCGCCGAACACGTTCATTTCCACGCCTTTGTTGATCTGCTCGCCTTCACGCACGTAGGTGCAGGTGGTGGCGCTGTCGATGTTGCAGTAACCGTCGCTCGGCTGTTCGATGCGATAGACACCCAGGCTGGCGCCGTAAGTGCCCATGTCGACCTTCACCCCGACTTCGGTCTGCTTCGAGCGCGCCGGTGCGTAGACTTCGTTGCCGTTGGTCACGCGAAAGCCGCCGGTGCTGGTCGGCGAGGTCGGGCCCTGGGCCAGGCCTTCGATGTGGTTGGCGTAGAACGACACGTGTTCCCACGGCTTGAACACCACGCCATACACCGGTGTGGTGATCGATTCGTCGTAGCTCGACTTGCGATCGCCGCTGCCCCAGCTGGCGTAGTTGTAACCTTGCACCACCAGTTGCTGGCGACGCAGGCCGGCGGTGACCAGCAGGCGATCATCGAAGAAACCGAGGGTGTCGGAGAGTGCGATGCTGCGGTTGAAGGTTTTGCCGACGATACCGGGATCATTCAAATCACCACCGGCAAAATTGCCCACCGGCGACGGCGTCTGCACCGGGTGGTAGATGTTATTGGCGTACTGGGTCAGGTCGAAATCGTAGGCGCTGCGCTGCTCAGCCCAGATACCGGTCAGCCCGAAGTTGACCTTGTGACTGATCGCGCCGGTATTGAATTTGCCGTTGAGGCCAGCCATGACGCTGGTGTTGTCTTCATCGTGGGGGATGAACGAGCCGGTAGTGAACGACGCGCCGCTGTTGCCGACCAACGTGGTCGAGTTGTAACGCCCGACTTCGCGGGTGTGCTTGGCGCCGCCGGCTGCATAGGCGGTCCAGTTGTCGTTCAGGTCGTACTCGGCGCGGAGCATGCCGAAAGTGTCTTCGATGTCGGTGTAGCCCCACTTCGGCGCGTAGTTGGTGTCGGCCGATGGCGCATCCGGAATGTGTGTGGCAGTGCCGAGGTTGACCGAGTTGCGGCCACCGTTGACGCGTTCTTTCTGGTAGGCGAAGTCGCCGGAGAGGCGCAGGGCGTCACCGCGATAATCGAGGCCGATGGCGAACAGTTTCGAGCGCTGGTTTTCGTGATCGATGCCGGTGTCGCCTTCGCGCTGGGACAGGTTGATCCGTGCACCGAAGCGGTTGTCTTCACCGAAGCGCTGGCCAATGTCGAAGTGATGACCGATGCGACCTTCGCTGTTGATGTCGGTGGTGTAACGACGCAGCGGCACGTCGCCGGCGCGTTTTGGTTGCAGGTTGACGCCACCGCCAATGCCGGAACCGGTCGGGGTCACGCCATTGATAAAGGCGTTCGGACCTTTGAACACTTCCACGCGCTCCAGCGCATCGGTGGAAATGATCTGCCGTGGCAACACGCCGTAGAGGCCGTTATAGGAAATGTCGTCGCCGGTCAGCGGCAGGCCGCGGATCATGAAAATCTGCGCCTGGTTAGAGAAACCCGAGGCCTGGCGCACCGACGAATCGTTGAGCAATACGTCGGCGACGTCTTCGGCCTGCTGATCCTGAATCAATTGTTCGGTGTAGGAGGCGGCGCTGAACGGCACGTCCATCATGTCCTGATTTCCCAGCACGCCGAGCTGGCCGCCACGGGCGACCTGACCACCCGCGTAAACCGGGGGCAGGGCGTTAGGCGTCGGGGCTTGGGCGTTGACGTTGACGTCGTCCAGCACCAACGCTTTGGTATCGCCTTCGGCGGCGTAAGCGGTGACAGTCAGGGAGCACAGCAGGGCGAGAAGCGTCGGGCGAAACGGGACGGCGAGTCGAGCTGGAACGGGCATGTAGGGACCTGGAGGCACGCGGCCGGTGAGAAAAATAAGGGCGGCGCGGGAACTCCTTGCGCAAATGCGACTCCAGGTGCAAATGATAGGTTTTCTCAGTAACGTTTTGCAATCAGTTTGTCATCACCTCTTCAAAACCCATATTTCTGTGTAGGAGCTGCCGAAGGCTGCGATCTTTTGATCTCGTTTTTAAAATCAAAGTCAAAAGATCGTCCGATCGCGGCCCGAGCCTTCGGCAGCTCCTACACGGATTGTGTATGGTGTTCGGGCTTAATGGACTGGATGGAGCAACATGCACAGCCTTCGATTACCGATCACGCTCGCCGCACTGCTGGTGCTCGCCGGTTGCGCCGGGCAGCGCAGCCAGGAACCGCTGCCCCGTGCCCCCGCTGAAGTAAAGGCTGAGATCGTGCGGCTGTTGCCGGCCAAGACCGCCGATCGCCAAGGCTGGGCCACCGATATCTACGCTGCATTTGCCGCGCAGAACATCAGCCCGACCACGCAGAATCTGTGTTCGGTGCTGGCCGTGGCCGAACAGGAATCCACCTTCCAGGCCGACCCTACAGTGCCCGGTCTGGGCAAAATCGCCCGCGACGAAATCGACCGCCGCGCTGCCAAAGTGCATATCCCCAGCCTGTTGGTCAGTGGTGCATTGCAAGTGCGCTCAACCAATGGCAAGACCTACAGCGAACGCCTGAACGCGGCGCGCAGTGAAAAAGAACTCAGCGCCATTTTCGACGACTTCATCGGCCGGGTGCCGATGGGGCGCACGCTGTTTGGTGGCTTCAACCCGGTGCACACCGGCGGGCCGATGCAGGTCAGCATCGAGTTTGCCGAACAGCACGCCAAGGATTATCCCTACCCGGTGGATGGCACGATCCGCCGCGAAGTGTTCAGCCGCCGGGGTGGCATGTATTTCGGCATCGCGCATTTGCTCGGCTATCCGGTGAGTTATCGCGAGCCGCTGTACCGGTTTGCTGATTTCAATGCCGGTTGGTACGCCAGTCGCAACGCGGCATTTCAAAACGCGGTGAGCCGCGCTTCGGGCATTCCACTGGCACTCGATGGCGATCTGATCCGCTACGACTCGATCATGCCCGGCGGCACGGAACTGGCGGTGCGAACCCTCGGCAAGTCGCTGGGCATGCGCAACCCGACTATTCGCGATCAGCTAGAGAAGGGCAAAACCCTGGAGTTCGAAGAGACCAAGCTCTATCAGCGAGTGTTCGAACTGGCGGAGCAAGCGGAGGGGAAAAAGCTGCCGCGCGCGGTGTTGCCGGGGATCGTGCTGCAAAGCCCGAAGATTACCCGCAAACTCACGACGGCGTGGTTCGCCAAGCGCGTGGACGAGCGCTACAAACGCTGCATGGCCAAGGCCGGGTAAAACACACCGACATAAAAAACCCGGCTAGGGCAGCCGGGTTTCTCTGGGGTGTTGCGCTTACAGCCAATCATCAGGCAACGCGGCGTTCGAGCAGACGATCAGCGCCACCTTCAGCGACGCGACGTTCGATCAGACGATCCGAACCACCTTCAGCAACGCGACGTTCGATCAGATGATCCGAGCCACCTTCGGCAACGCGGCGTTCAAGCAGACGATCCGAGCCACCTTCGGCAACGCGGCGTTCGAGCAGACGATCCGAACCACCTTCAGCAACGCGACGTTCAAGCAGACGATCAGCGCCACCTTCGGCAACGCGACGTTCGATCAGACGATCTGAACCACCTTCAGCAACGCGACGTTCAAGCAGACGATCCGAACCACCTTCAGCCAAACGACTTTCGATCAGTTTGTCCGAGCCGCCTTCGGCGATCATGGTGTGGGCCGGGGTAGCGGCGAAAGCGTTGATAGCGAAGACCGAGAAAGCGATTCCGAGAAGAGTTTGGCGTTTCATGATGGTGTGCTCCGGGGTGTTGTTGGTTGGTATGGAGCAGATGTTACGCCCGGGATTTTTTATGAGAACTTCATTGCCGTGATGGTGAACATCGATGCCGATGATGGTAGCCAGGAGCCGCAGAGCAGAGCCTCACAGCACCTTCACAGCGCGCCCGATCGCCTGAATCGGCCCGGTCGGTTTGCCGATCGGCGAGCCATTGGCGCCCTCAAGTGTCAGCTCGAATAGCTGATTGGGTTGCAGCGGCGGCAATTTGTCCAACGGCACCGATAACGCCTGTCCAGGCTTGACCAACCCTAGCGAAACCGGCCCCTGCCAGCCGTCAGCCTTGGTCCAGAATTCCAGCGCCTTGTCTGCCGGCACCTCAACCACACCGAGCGGAATCAACTGAATTTCCCGCGAGTTGCTCGCCTGAATCACCCAGCCCGGGGCCTTGTCCTGCGGCGCAACCAGCACCACCAGATAGCTGGGTTTCGGCGTGGTCTGGGTCAGCAGGATCGAGCCCAGTATCAACGTCGCGGCCAATCCGGCCGCACTCAATCCGCGCCAGAGCGGCAGCAGATTCCACCATGAGGTCGATGGCACTTTCGGCGTGAGTCGTTCGAGACTGCGCTCGATCCTCGGCCACAACTGCGCCGAGGGTTGTTGCGCGGGCGCCAGGTCGGTCAACTCCAGCAGGCGCCGCTCCCAGGCGTCCACCGCTGCACGCAATTCGGGGTCATTCGGCAAGCGCCGTTGCACCTCGATGCGCTGCTCGGTCGGCAGCGTGCCGAGCACATATTCGCCGGCCAGTTCATCGCGGTCCTGCGCCGATTCAGTGGTCATCCCATGCACTCCCGCAACGCGTTGAGGCTGCGTTTGATCCACGCTTTGACGGTGCCCAGCGGCGTGTCGAGGCGTGCGGCAATCTGCGCGTGACTGTAGCCATCGACATAGGCGTGCAGGATGCAGTTGCGGCGTTGCGGCTCCAGTTGTTCCAGACAACCGTGGATGCGCGCCGAATGCGCGGGAGCGTCGTACCCGTAGTCGGCCACAGCGACCTCGTGGACTTCGTCGAATGGCGTTTCCCGCCCGTGATCACGCAGCAGATTCAGCGCCAGATGCCGGGTCACACTGAACATCCAGCCACGCGCCGAACCGCGCGCCGGGTCAAACCCCGCCGCGCCGTTCCAGATCTTGATAAACGCCTCATGAACAATGTCCTCCGCCAGCGCCGTGTCGCGCACCAGCCGCTTGGCAACACCGAGCAGACGCGGGCCTTCCTGCATATACAAATCGCGCAGGGCCGCGCGCTCGCCTCGGGCACAGGCAGCGAGGCGGGCTTCGTAATCGAACGCGGATTCGGCTAAAGGCATGTCGTGCAATCTAGCTCACATTCCCCAAACATCCAGAACACATAATTCCCCTTGTAGGCCTTCGCCTGCTCGCGATAGCGGTGTGTCAGCAGCATATTCTTCACTGATACACCGCTATCGCGAGCAGGCGAAGGCCTACAGGGGATTTGTGGTGTTCCGGAGATCAGTTCGCCGCCCAGAAAATGTAATCGGCCTGATACTTCACGACTTCCTGCTTGCCCTTGTTCGCCGCTGTGCATTCGCTGCCCGGTGCCACGCCGCCCTTGAGCGCGACACGCTGGATGTAACTCACGCCACTCATCGCGCCTTTGCCCTCGGCCGGGTTGGCCTTGACCAGTTGATAGGGCAGGTTGCCCGGAGTCGACGGCGCCACGGCCAATTGCGTACCGGTGACTTTCGAACCGTCCTTGGCCTGCCAGGTGGCCGGCGGGCCGAAGTAAGTGCCGACTTGTTTGCCGCTGCGATCATTGAGCACCGCTTTCGGGCCGACGAAGGTCCACTCGGTCTGTCCGGCCGCGTTGGGTTTGTCGCGGCATTCGTAAGTGATCTCGCCGACCCCGGTGGTTTCCAGGGCGATCTTGTGGCCATCCGGGACTTTGATCGCGTCGGGGTAACTGCTTTGGGCGAAGGTCGTCGAGGACAGGGCGAGCAAACCGGTGAAGCCAATCAGCTGGGTGATGTTCATCAGTGTTATCTCCGAAAAGGGTAGACCGCTGGCAGCCGAAAAGGGCTGTTACAGGGACTACCCGTGGCGGAGGCGTTTGGATGCAGTGCCCGGAAAATAAATTTCAATGGCCCACCCCAATCCCTTGTAGGAGTGAGCCTGCTCGCGATGGCGGTGGGTCAGTCAAAACTTATGTCACTGGGATACCGCTATCGCGAGCAGGCTCACTCCTACAGGGTTCTTCATTCGGCTTGAGGCCGGAGGCTTTCAGGAGTTCCTGGGTATAAGGGTGTTTGGGCGCGGCGAAAATCTCGCGTGAAGAGCCTTGCTCAACCACCTTGCCATCCTTGATCACCATCAAGTCATGCGCCAACGCATGCACCACCGCCAGATCATGGCTGATGAACAAATACGTCAGCCCATGTTTGATCTGTAATTGCCGCAACAACTCCACCACCTGCTTCTGCACCGTGCGATCCAGCGCCGACGTCGGTTCATCGAGCAGAATCAGCGCCGGTTCCAGCACCAGCGCACGGGCGATGGAAATGCGTTGGCGCTGCCCACCGGAAAATTCGTGGGGATAACGATGGCGGCTCTGCGGATCGAGGCCAACTTCCTCCAGCACCCGAATCACCGCCGCCTCACGCTCGGCTTCAGTGCCGATGCCGTGGGTCAGTAACCCCTCGGCAATGATCTGCTGCACCGACATCCGTGGGCTGAGGCTGCCGAACGGATCCTGGAACACCACTTGAATCTGCCGCCGCAACGGCCGCATCAAGCGCTGATTGAGCAGGCTCAGTTGCTTGTTGCCGAAACGGATATTGCCCTCCGATTCGACCAGCCGCAGGATCGCCTGACCCAGCGTCGACTTGCCCGAACCCGACTCGCCGACAATCCCCAAGGTCTTACCGCGTTGCAGGGTGAAACTGACGCCGTCCACCGCTTTGATGTAATCCTGCTGGCGACTGAACAACGCTTTGGGCAGCGGAAACCAGACCTTCAAATCATCGACTTCAAGCAGATTGTGATCGTACTCACTCGGCACCGGCGCGCCGCTGGGTTCCGCCTCGATCAACAAGCGGCTGTAAGGATGCTGCGGCGCCCGAAACAGCGCTTCGCAATCGGCCTGTTCGACGATCTCGCCATGGCGCATCACGCAAACGCGCTGAGCGATACGGCGCACCAGATTGAGGTCATGGCTGATCAGCAACAGCGACATGCCCAGCCGTTGCTGAAGCTCGATCAGCAGTTCGAGAATCTTCTGCTGCACCGTCACATCCAGCGCCGTCGTCGGCTCATCGGCAATCAACAACTCCGGCTCGTTGGCCAGCGCCATGGCGATCATCACCCGTTGCCGCTGACCGCCGGAGAGCTGATGTGGATAGGCTTTCAAACGCTGCAACGGCTGGCGAATCCCGACCAGTTCTAGCAACTCCAATGTCCGTTCGCGGGCAGCGCGGCCCTTCAGGCCTTTGTGAATCTCCAGCACCTCGCTGACCTGCTTTTCCACCGTGTGCAAAGGATTCAGTGAGGTCATCGGCTCCTGAAAAATCATCGCAATGCGGTTGCCGCGCAAACCGCGCATCTGCTGCTCGCTGGCGTGCAATAAATCCACGCCGTTGTAGCGGATCGCGCCGCTGCTGCTGACGTTCTTGCCCGGCAACAAACGCAGGATCGAATGCGCCGTCACCGACTTGCCCGAGCCGGATTCACCGACCAGTGCCAGGCATTCGCCACGGCGAATATCGAGGTTCAAACCATGCACCACTTCCTGCCCGGCGAAGGCCACGCGCAGGTCGCGAATCTCGATCAAATTGTCTTTCATGTCAGCTCCGGGGATCGAATGCATCACGGCAAGCCTCACCAATAAAAACCAACAAAGACAGAATCAGCGCCAGGGCGAAAAACGCCGTCAGCCCCAGCCACGGCGCTTGCAGATTGCGCTTGGCCTGACCGATCAATTCGCCCAGCGACGCGGTACCGGCCGGCATGCCGAAGCCGAGAAAGTCCAGCGCGGTCAGCGTGGCGATGGCGCCGGTCAGAATGAACGGCAGGTAGGTGAGGGTGGAGGTCATCGCGTTGGGCAGGATGTGCCGGCACATCAGTTCGTTATCGGTCAGGCCCAGCGCTCGCGCAGCTTTGACGTATTCCAGATTGCGTCCACGCAGAAACTCGGCACGCACGACATCGACCAATGCCAGCCAGGAAAACAGCGCCATGATCCCCAGCAGCCACCAGAAACTCGGCGAGACGAAGCCGGACAAAATGATCAGCAGGTACAGCACCGGCAACCCCGACCAGATCTCCAGCACCCGTTGCCCGAGCAAGTCGACCCAACCGCCGTAATAACCCTGCAACGCCCCGGCAACGATGCCGATCAACGCACTGATGGCGGTAAGGATCAGCGCAAACAGAATCGAAATCCGTGTGCCGAAAATCACCCGCGCCAACACGTCGCGCGCCTGATCGTCGGTGCCCAGCCAGTTGCTTGAAGAAGGCGGACTCGGCGCCGGTTCACTGAGGTCGTAATTGACTGTGTCGTAGCTGAACGGAATCGGCGGAAACAGCATCCAGCCGCCCTGATCCTCGATCAGTTTGTGCACGTAACCGCTGGCGTAATCCGGCTGAAACGGCAGCTCGCCACCGAAATCGGTTTCCAGGTAATCGCTGAGGATCGGAAAGTAGAAAGCGTCGTGATAACGGATCACCAACGGCTTGTCGTTGGCGATCAATTCACCGCCAAGACAAATCAGACATAGTCCGATAAACAGCCACAACGACCAGCGTCCGCGCCGGTTGGCCTTGAATTGCGCCACGCGACGCTGACCAAGGGGAGAAAGAGTGAACATCAGGCAGTCCTCGCCGAGAAGTCGATGCGCGGGTCGAGCAGGGTGTAACAGAGGTCGCCGATCAGCTTGATCAACAGGCCGAACAGGGTGAACAGAAACAGCGCGCCGAACACCACCGGATAGTCGCGCGACACCGCCGCTTCGTAGCTCATGCGTCCGAGGCCGTCGAGGTTGAAGATGGTTTCGATCAGCAGGGAGCCGGCGAAAAACACCTCGATCAGTGCCGACGGCACACCGGCCACCACCAACAACATGGCGTTGCGAAACACATGGCCGTAGAGCACGCGTCTCTCGGTCAAACCCTTGGCCCTTGCGGTGATCACGTACTGACGGCTGATCTCGTTGAGGAAGCTGTTTTTGGTCAGGATCGTCAGGGTGGCGAAGCCGCCGATCACCAGCGCCGTCACCGGCAATACCAGGTGCCAGAGGTAATCGCCAATCTTGCCCAGTGTGCTGAGGCTGTCGAAGTTATCCGAGACCAAGCCCTGCACTGGAAACCAGTTGACGTAGCTGCCACCGGCAAACACCACGATCAACAGAATCGCGAAGAGGAACGCCGGCATCGCATAGCCGATGATGATTGCCGTGCTGCTCCAGACATCAAACGCGCTGCCGTTCCTGATCGCTTTGCGAATGCCCAGCGGGATCGAAATCAGGTAGGTGATCAACGTTGCCCACAAGCCCAGCGACAGCGACACCGGCAGCTTCTGCACGATCAGATCGGTGACCTTGGCGCCGCGAAAGAAACTGCTGCCCAGATCCAGCTGCGCGTAGTTTTTCAGCATCAACCACAGGCGTTCGTGCAGCGGCTTGTCGAAGCCGTAATGGTGTTTGATCTCCTCGATCAGCGCCGGATCGAGACCACGGCTGCTGCGCCCGGCACCGCCAATCGCGGCAACCTCGCCACCACCGCCCATGCTGTGCCCGCCGAAGCCTTGCAGACGGGCAATGGCTTGCTCGACCGGACCACCCGGCGCAGCCTGCACAATCAGAAAATTCACCACCAGAATGCACAGCAACGTGGGGATGATCAGCAGCAAACGTCGACTCAAATAACGCAGCATGTCACTGACCCCCCGCGAGTTGGCTGTGCATCTGTTGCGTGGTCAGCGCCTTGGCCGACACCTCCCACCAAGTGTTGAGGCCTTCGTCGTAGGCCGGTTGCACGGGCGGCATGCCGAAGCGGTTCTGATACACCGTCGGCGTGCCTTTGGAGTAGTAGTTGGGAATCATGTAGTAACCCCATTGCAGCACCCGATCGAGGGCGCGGGCGTAATGCACCATGGCTTCGCGGGTGTTGGCCTGGACCAGTCCGTCGATCAGTTGATCGACCGCCGGGTTGGTCAGCACCATTGAGTTGGAACTGCCGATTTGTGTGGCACTTTGCGAGGCATACAGGCTGTACAACTCGCGGCCTGGGGAGACGATCGGATCGCCGCTGCGCGGGAAACTGGTGACGATCATGTCGTAGTCGCGGGCGTTGAGGCGGTTGACGTATTGCGCCGAATCGATCCGGCGCAAATTCAGGGTGATGCCGATCTGCGCGAGGGTGCGTTTGAACGGCAGCAGCATGCGATCGAAGCCACCCTGACCGTCGAGGAAAGTGAACTCCAGCGGCTCACCGGCAGCGTTGACCAGACGATTGTGTTGCGGCGTCCAGCCGGCCTCGGCAAGCAGCTTCAGCGCTTGCAGTTGCTTGTCGCGGATGTAGCCGCTGCCGTCGGTTTTCGGCGCCTGATAAACCTCGGTAAAGACTTCGTCGGGGACCTGCCCACGCAGCGGTTCGAGGATCTTCAATTCCTCGGCGTCGGGCAAGGCGGTGGCGGCCATTTCGCTCTTCGGCCAGAAGCTGTTCTGGCGCACGTAGAAGCCGCGCATCATCTGCTTGTTGGTCCACTCGAAATCCCACAGCAGGCTGATCGCCTGACGCACGCGGCGATCATGGAAGATCGGGTTTTGCAGGTTGAACACGAAGCCCTGCGCCGCCGTCGGTTTCTCCGGCGCCAGAATCGACTGCTGCAAACGACCATCACGCAGTGCCGGGCTGTCGTAACCGACCACGTAACCGGACGAGGAAAATTCGCGGTTGTAGTCGAACGCGCCGGCCTGCAACAGTTGGCGGGCGACGTCGGTGTCGCCGTAGAAATTCACCGTGAGGGTGTCGAAGTTGTACATCCCGCGACTGACCGGCAGGTCCTTGCCCCACCAGTCCGGATCGCGCTGGAAACTGATGCTGCGCCCGGCGTCGACCTTGCTCACCCGGTACGGGCCGCTGCCCAGCGGTGGCTCGAAACCACCGCCATTGGCGAAGTCACGGGTTTGCCACCAGTGCTCGGGGACCACGCGCATCGTCGCCAAGTCCAGTGCGAGGGTGCGGTTGAGGTTGTTCTTGAAGGTGAACCGCACCTGTCGCGGGCCTTCGATCAGCACGTCCTGGACATCGGCGTATTGCTGGCGATAGCTCAGGCTGCCCTTGGTCATCAGCAGGTTGAAGGTGTAGCGCACGTCTTCAGCGGTGATCGGCGTGCCGTCGGCGAAACGTGCTTTTGGATTGAGGGTGAAACGCACCCAGAGTCCATCGGGATCGCGCTCGATCTGCTGGGCGACCAATGCGTAGACGGTGTAGGGCTCGTCGAGCGAACGGAACGCCAACGGCGAGTACACCCAGTCATTGACCTGCACCACGGAAATGCCCTGATCGGCATACGGGCTGATGTAGTTGTACTGGCCGATCTCCATCGACGCGCGGCTGAGCGAACCGCCCTTGGGCGCCTTCGGATCGACGAAGTCGAAGTGCTGGAAGTTCGCCGGATACTTCGGCGCCTCGCCGTACACCGTCAGCGCATAACTGCCAGCGGCCAGCGCCGAGGTGCCGGTGCACAGCAGCGCACTGCCCAGAAGCAGGCCCGCCAAGTTGCGCAAAAAACTCATGCAATCACTCCTCAAAATCCCTGAAGGAACCCGGATCCCTGTGGGAGCGAGCTTGCTCGCGAATGCGGTATATCAGCGAAGGATGTGTTGACTGACACGACGCCTTCGCGAGCAAGCTCGCTCCCACATTGGGGTTGTGGTATTTCCGGTTAGAAGTGGTAAGTCATGCGCGCAAACAAGGTACGGCCCAGCGGGTCGGTGTAGCGCGGGTCATAGCCGCTCTGGAAGTTGTAGGCCTGGTTGGAGAACGGCGGATTGCGGTCGAACACGTTCTTCATCCCGGCATCGACATCCAGCACCTTGTTGAAGGTGTAACCGGCCGACAGGTCCCACACCGAATACGAGGCCACGCGCGCGTGGGTATCACGGTCGTAGTCGTTGTAACCGGTAGTGAAGCGGTTGGTCAGCGCCGCCCGCGCTGCGCCGAAGGTCCAGCTGCCGGTGAGGTTGTGCTTCCAGCGGGCGATCACGCCGTCACCCTGGAAGTCGCCGACCTTATCGGTGAACGGGCCTTTGATGGTGCTCTGGAAGTCGTACTCGTCAACATAGGTGCCTTGCAGGCCCAGACCGAACTGACCGTACGGCGTGTTCGGAAAGCGGTAATCCAGCGACACATCGACACCGTTGGTTTCAACGATGCCGAGGTTGGCGTTGCCGGTGACGATGTAATTGAGCGTGCCGTCGGCGTTGCGCACGAAGCGGTCCGGGTAGGAACCGGCCTGATCAAACACGGTGGATTCCGGGAACGGCTGGATCTGGTTGGAGATGTGAATCCACCAGAAATCCAGACCTACCGAGAGGTTGTTGATCGGCTGATAGACGAAGCCGAGGGTCACGTTACGGGCCTTTTCCGGGGCCAGGTCTTCGTTGCCGCCAATCTGATTGAGGAACTGCTGACCGCAATCGCGGCCGCCGTTGCCGCCCGGTTGCACGACACCGCCGGTACACAGCACCGGGTCGTTGTAGTAGCCCTGGGTGTAGGTGATGCTGCGCGGCGAATACAGCTCGTACAGCGACGGCGCACGGAAGCCTTCACTGTAGGCGCCGCGTACCACCAGCTCTTTCAACGGCTGATAACGGAACGAGTATTTCGGGTTGGTGGTGCTGCCGAAGTCACTGTATTTGTCGTGACGCACGGCGGCGGACAGTTCCAGGCTGTCGAGCACCGGCACGTTGATTTCCGCGTACGCAGCTTTCACGCTGCGGTCACCTTCGACACTGCCAGCCGGGTCGATGCCGAGGCTCTGGATGTCGCCGGCGAACGACTCGAAGTCCTGATGGAATTTCTCTTTGCGGTACTCGCCACCCAGGGCCAGACCGGACGGGCCGGCGCCGAACCAGTCGCCGATTTCACGACTGATACGACCATCGAAACCGGCTACACGGCCCACAGCAGTGGAATAGGCGCCGTGATACGCCGCGTTATCGATGTACTGCTGACCGGCGGCGGACTGCGGGCCGAACGGGTTGAGCAAACCGCTGGCCAGACCGTTGATCATCGCTTGATCGCTGACATACCCGCTGGTGACGCTGGAGACGATTTTGTTCTGGTTGTACGAGGCGCCGACGTTGTAATCCCAACCACCGACCAGACCATCGAAGCTGAGCAGGAAGCGCTGGCTGGTGTTCTGGTCTTTCGATTCACGTGGGCCGGCCGCAGTTTCACGCCAGTTGACGTCGACCGGTTGGGTCGGGTCGAGGGCGAAATCGGTCGGCGCCGGGGTGATGCCGTTGCCGGGGTAGTAGGGCGACGAGCCGTCGAGGCTCAGGCCGGTCAGTGGCGCCGGGCCGACCGCCGTGGCGTTGTTGTTGCGCGACCAGAAGTATTCGAGGTTGACGTTGTGATCGTCGCCGAGTTTGCCGGTGGTCTTGCCGAAGAACGAGGTCTTCTCGGTTTGCGGCACCAGGTCGATGAATTCACGGGTGCTGAAGCGGCACAAGCCGTCGCGGGCGATCAGGTTGGGGCCGTTGCAATTGCTGTTGGCCAACGGGTTGGTGGCGTTGCCGTTCTGGCTGTAGTTGCCGGGAAACGCGGTGCCGGAAGTCTGATCCAGACCGCGACCGGGGGCGTAGTCGGTGGCAAAAGAGCGGTCGTTGGCGTCGAGGTTCTGCTGCTTGTTGTAGTTGAACACGCCGAGAACGTTGAAGCGGTCTTCGTCCAGATCGCCGTAGCCCCAACTGGCGCTCATGTCTTTGGTTTGGCCGCCGCCGCTGTGGGTCGGGGTTTCGCCGCCGAGGGTCAATTGGCCGTCAGTCAGGGATTTCTTGGTGATGAAGTTGATCACGCCGCCGATGGCGTCGGTGCCGTACAGGGCCGAGGCGCCGTCGCGCAGCACTTCGACGCGTTCGATGGCGGCAAACGGGATCATGTTCAGATCCACCGCGCCGCCGGCCGAGTTGGTCCCCGACAAGGCGTTGTTGGCCAGGCGTCGACCGTTGAGCAGCACCAGCGTCTTGTTCGCGCCGATACCGCGCATGTCTGCAAACGAGGCGCCGCCAGTGGCCGCGCCGACCGATCCGGCACTGTTGTTGATCGATTGGCTGCCGGTGATGCGCTGCACCAGTTCGGCGGTGGTGGTCACGCCCTGTTTGCGCAGCTCATCGGCCTTGAGAATGGTGATCGGCACCGCCGTTTCCGCATCGACCCGGCGAATCGCCGAACCGGTCACTTCGACCCGTTGCAGTTGCGTGGTCGGCGCTACCACTGCCGCTGCCGCCGGGACGGCAGCGTTGTCGTCCTCGGCCGCTTGCACGGAGCCGGCGCCCATCCCCATGGCCACCAGATACAACGGAACAAAACGGTGGCGAGAAATCGTTGCCACCAAGGGTTTGAGCGTGAAGCGTGGAGTGTTCATCAGCATGGTTATTTCCGACTTTTTAGACGTTATCGAATTGGCCTTGTGAGCCCCTCATTGCTCCGCTATCGGTGATACCGCGTGCGGAAAACCACTTTCTTCAAGCAAGCCGATCCCCTCCGAAGACGCGTGGCGTTTTTTCGGTCGGCTGGTTGCGACGGGAGTCAGCGAACGGTGGCGGGCGTGTCCCTCAAGGCGCGCCCGCCACCGCACTCAGTGGGTGGTCATCACCGATATTTTGGTAATGCCCGAGCGTTCGATAGACGCCATGGCCTTGGCCACCTGGCCGTAATTGACGGCGGAGTCGGCCTGCAACTGCACGCGCACCTCGCTGTCCTTGGCCTTGACCTCTTTGAGGCTGGCTTCCAGCGATTCCGGGGCCAGCTCGGTTTTCGCCAGATAGAACTTGCCGTCCTGATCGACGCTGACCACCACCGGGTCTTTCTTCTCGGCAGGGGCGACGGCGTCGGTTTTCGGCAAGTTGACTTTGATTGCGTTGGTCATCAGCGGTGCGGTGACGATGAACACCACCAGCAGCACGAGCATCACGTCGACCAGTGGCGTGACGTTCATTTCGCTGAGCACTTCATCGCTGTCTTGAGTGGAAAAGGACATCAGCTGGCCTCCCGCACGGCGGCTGTGGTTTTGCTGGCGATGGCCTGACGGCTGATGGAAAACGCACTGCGCGAGGCGAGAGCGTCGAAGTCGTGGGCGAAGTCATCCATGTCGGCCGAAGCGAGCTTCAAGCGACGCAGGAAGAAGTTGTAAATCAGCACCGCCGGTACGGCGACGGCGATACCGACACCGGTGGCGATCAGCGCGTGACCGATCGGCCCAGCGACCGCTTCAAGGCTGGCCGAGCCGGTTTCGCCGATGCTTTTCAGCGCTTCCATGATTCCCCACACGGTGCCGAACAGGCCAATGAACGGCGCGGTGCTGCCGATACTGGCGAGAATTGCCTGGCCGTTTTCCAGCGAGCGGCGTTCCTTCTGGATCTGCTGGCGCAGGTTGCGCTCCAGGCGCTCCGAGCGGTTGATGGTGTGCGCCAATTGCTGCGTGGTGCGCGGCGAATCTTCCACCAGCAGCGCCTCGAAACCGCTGCTGGCGATGCGCGCCAGCGAACCCGGATATTGACTGGCGTGTTCGGCGGCGGTGAGCAGATCCGGCGCGCCCCAGAAGGCTTTTGTGAATTGTTTGTTCTGCGCTTTCTGGCGCAGGTACTGCGCCGACTTGACCAGCAGGATCGCCCAGCTGACCACGGAAAACAGCACCAGACCCCAGAGCACGCCGGGGACAATCATCGAAGACAAATCGTTCATGGTGACACCTCGCTTGCGTTATTCGGTTGTGCGTTGATTGAGCGTTCGGTTATTGCGGCAATTTGAAATCGATGGTCTGCGTGGCGAAGCCGTCAATCGGCGTGTCCCCGCGTTTGGCCGGAATAAATTTCCAGTTCTTTACGGCGGCGACGGCCGCGTCATCCAGTTGCGGTTTGCCGCTGGATTTGGTCACCGTCACCGAGCCGGCGCGCCCGTTGGCCAGTACCTGAATGCGCAGCACCACGCTGCCTTCCCAGTTGCGGCGCAGGGCCAGCGACGGATATTCCGGCGGCGGGTTGCCGAGGCTGGCGAGACCGGAAATCGCTGCCGACTCCTTGACCGGACCCGGCGTGGCGGCAGGGGCCGGCGGTGCGCT
>NZ_CDROCK010000062.1:0-40658 GCF_977020205.1 Pseudomonas sp. AIG
ACCGGCCTGTCACGCCGGGGGTCGCGGGTTCGAGTCCCGTCCGCTGCGCCATATTTCACGAATCAGGCTTGTCTGGTTCGCGATTGCAAAGCACCGAAGCTTGCAGTCAAAACGAGTTACTTGAGCGCAAGCTCAAAGCGATACGCAGCGGTAGTTCAGTCGGTTAGAATACCGGCCTGTCACGCCGGGGGTCGCGGGTTCGAGTCCCGTCCGCTGCGCCATATCTGCTTCAAGGACCACTGAACGCCTTGAAGCACCGAAAGCAGCCAATGGCTGATTCGGAATCGATAGCAAAGACCCTGGTCGAAAGACCGGGGTTTTTTGTGTCTGAAATTTGGCTTTTCCTCTCCGCTCCTTTTGCCTGATTCTGAATCCGACACAAATCCCCATGTGGGAGCGAGCCTGCTCGCGAATGCGGTGTATCAGCAAAAAATGCGCTGACTGACACTGCGCCTTCGCGAGCAGGCTCGCTCCCACAGGGGGATGTCTATTGGTTCGGTAATCTGCTGCGGTGTCACGTCGCATTGATTTTTTGATTCTTTAGTCAAATTTTTGTAACTGGTTGTTTGCTGCGAGCGCAGAAACCTTTAAAGTTAACCTTTCGGTCAGCTTTGCACTGTCAACACGCCCTTCGTTTAGCCAAGAAAGGCTTCTGCAAGACTCGAGATTCCCAGTAGATAACCAGAAGGGCGGACGTATAACCGCCCAGAGGATGATCCATGTCCAACCGTGATATATCCCGGCGCTCGTTCCTTCAGGGCGGGCTGGTGGCGGGTGTGAGCGTCACGCTCACACCGCTCAGCAGTCAGGCGCTGGCTGCCTTGATGGAAAACACTGTCACCGTGCCGTCCGAGAAATGGCTCGGCAACAACGGCAAGGCGCGTCAGCGTAACGACGCACTGTCCAAGGTCTGCGGCAGCAAAGTCTTTGCCCGCGACATCCGCTCCAAGGACATGCCGGGCTGGCCTGAGCAGCAAGGCCACGCCATGTTGCTGAAAACCATCAAGGCCGATCGCATTTACGCCGGCTACGACCTGTCGTGGCTCGGCGCCGACTTGCAGCCTGACCGGATCGTCACCGCCGCTGACCTGGACAAGGACGGCATCGTCTTCCCGGAAGAGCACGCCCCTGATCCACTGCTGCCGGAAGGCAAGGTGCCGATGTTCATCGGTCACCCGGTGGCGATCCTGATCTGGAACGATTTCGAGCGTTTCCGTCAGGCCAAGAACAAACTCAAATTCAATGACAAAGCGATTCGTTACGGTGCACAAGTGCCGTATTACGAAGGCGACCCCTACGGCAGCTTCCGCTATGTGCGCGTCGGCGGCCCGACCTCGGCCGATGAAGATGAATTCGCCAGCCT
This sequence comes from Pseudomonas sp. AIG, assembly GCF_977020205.1. Classification (NCBI taxonomy): domain Bacteria; kingdom Pseudomonadati; phylum Pseudomonadota; class Gammaproteobacteria; order Pseudomonadales; family Pseudomonadaceae; genus Pseudomonas; species Pseudomonas sp. AIG. Next base: position 1,364 of record NZ_CDROCK010000062.1, read on the forward strand.
GAAGGACTCGATCCTCTTTCCGATGCTGAAGAACCGTCGTCCGGTATGGAATTCCCAGCCGAACCTGCACGGCAACTTGACCGAGCGCGGTCTGTTCTATGCCGACCGCATGAAGAAAGAGATCGATACGCCACCGGACAACTGGCTGGTGTTCGATGAGCGCTACAAAACCCCGTCGATCGAGCCGGCCGCGATGGAGCCGGACAACGGCAACGGCTGGTACGACCCGAAAACCAAAACCCTGCACTTCGTGGTGGCTACCCAGTGCCCGCTGGAAGCTGCGACCGAGACCGCGAAAATGATCGCGCCGTCGCGCTTCGGCCTCGACAACCTGAACATGCACCCGGGTTACACCGTCGGTTACGGTTCCAAAGACCACAACATCTTCGTTTACTACGCAGCCCTTGCTGCGCTGTACGGCGCCGGCGTGCCAGTGCGTCTGGCCAACGACCGCTACGAACAATTCCAGAGTGGCATCAAGCGCCACCCGTTCGACATCCGCTATCAATTGGCCGTGGACAAGAACGACTACAGCTTCAAGATTTTCCGCGCCGAAATGAGCGTCGACGGTGGTGGCCGGATCAACTACAGCCCGTCGGTTGCCGCCGTTGGCGCCACGGCCGCGCAGTCGATCTACTACATGCCGCAGAACGACCTGCAGGTCACCGCCTACCACTCGCGCGCTGTTGAGGCGGGCTCGATGCGTGGCTACGGCACTCTGCAAAGCATGGCGGCGACCGAGATGATGGTCGATGAAATCGCCAACCGCCTCGGTGTCGACGCGATCGACCTGCGTCGCAAGAACGCCTTGCGTTCCGGCATGAAAAACACCCAGGGCGCGGTCCCGGCCGGTGCGCTGCGCCTGCACGAAATTCTCGACAAGGCTTCGGTGCACGAAGTCTGGAAAAACCGCGACGCGATCAAGAAACAGCGCGAAGCCGCCGACCCGGACAACTGGTACGGTGTCGGTTTCGCCATTTGTCAGAAGGACTTCGGCACCGGTTCCGAAGCGCCAATGGCCAGCATCGAATTCACCGCCGACGGTCGCATTACCCTGCGCCACATCGGTATCGAAATCGGTACCGGCATGTCCACCTCGCAAGCTCTGGTCGTCGCCGACTTCCTCGGCAGTCCGGCGCACGAAGTGAAGACCGGCGAAACCGAATGGAAGGAAATGCAACTGATCACCAGCGGCAACCCTTACATCATGAGCCAGGCCGAACAGGACAATCTGCTGCGCAACCCGCGTTGGGTCGGCAAATTGGCTTCGGCCTCGTCGGCGACCAACTCGGCGTACTACTTCAGTCACGCCACCCGTGAAGCGGCGCGCGTGCTGTTCAACAACGGTTTGTGGCCGGCGGCCATGGAAATCTGGCGTCAGGGTCCTTATGGCGGTCAAGCCAACCCTTACGTCGTGCGTCGCGAAGATGCGCACTGGGTCGACGGCAAACTCACCGCCAACGGCATGCAGCCGCTGAGCTTCGAAGAGCTGGCCAAACATGCTCACGAGCATGGTCTGGTGACCGGCGCCACCGTTCACGCGTTCAACCGCTGGAGCTGGGCCGAGGCCGAATACAGCATCGATGGCGTGCGCGAGCGTCTGCCGCTCGACGGTCTGGCCGTGAAATATGGCGATGGTGCGCCGAAAGCGAAGAAAGCGTTGATGAGCACGGCGGGCTTCCACCTGCTCGATCGCCAGAACATCAATTACCCGGTTGTTCAGCTGAACAACGCTGCCGTGACTTACTACAGCCCGGTCGCCACGTTGGTCGAGTTGAAGGTCAACAAAGGTTCGGCTCAAGTCGAAGTGCTCAACCACCATTCGTGGGTCGAGTGCGGTCGTGTGTTGGTCGAGGAATTGGTCAAGGGCCAGCTCGAGGGCGGTATCGCCATGGGTATTGGTCACGCCTTGATGGAAGAGATGCCGCTGTATGAAGGCGGGCCGGGGGAGGGTGACTGGAACTTCAACCGTTACCGGCTGCCGATGGCGCGCCACGTTGCCGTGTGGAAACAGACGTCGGAGATTCTCCCGGCGCTATCGCCAAGCGACCCGTCCAAAGGCATCGCCGAAGTGGTGATGATCCCGATTGTCGGTGCCATCGGTAACGCCGTGGCGCACGCCATCGGTAAACGTGTTCGCGACCTGCCAATCACTGCTGCGCGCATCAAGGAGGCCCTCAATGGCTAACCGTCCGCTTCAACTGACCCTCAATGGTCAATCCGTCGGCCCGGTGGACATCCCTGATGACCTGCCGATGATCGACTACCTGCACGAATACAAAAACCTCACCGGTTCGCGTCTGGGCTGCGGCCAGGGCATCTGCCACGCCTGCGTGGTGATCGTCGATAACCCGGATGGCACCAGTGAGGAGGTGCGCACCTGCATCACCGGCGCGCATTATTTCGAAGGCAAGAAAGTCCGCACCATCGAAGCTCACGCCAAGCGTGATGAGGCGGGCCAGGTCACCGAACTGAACCCGATCCAGCAGCGCTTTGTTGACGAGTTCGCTTTCCAGTGCAGCTACTGCGCGCCAGGTTTCGTCAACGCCGCGACCGTGCTGGTCGAGAAGCTGCAGCGCCAGCCGATCGTGCAGAGCAAGCTCGAACAAGTCATCGAGGACAGCCTCGGCCATCACGTCTGCCGTTGCACCGGGTACGTGCGTTATTACAACGCCACCCGCAACGTGCTGACCGATCTCGGCCTGGTCAAGGAGGGTTAAGCATGAAGCTTTTTCTGACCCGCCTGACCCTGGCGGTCGGCCTCGCTGCGCCGGTGTTGTTTGCCCACGCCGATGATCAGGTCAAGCGCGGCGAGTACCTTGCCCGCGCGGCCGACTGCATGGCTTGCCACACTGCACCGGGCGGCGCGCCATTTGCCGGCGGCCTGCCGATCGTCTCGCCGTTCGGCACGATCTACGGCACCAACATCACCCCGAGCAAAGAGCACGGCATCGGTTTGTACAGCGACGACGAATTCTTCGCTGCGCTGACCGAAGGCAAGCGTCGCGACGGTGCGAACCTGTATCCGGCGATGCCGTACACCTCGTATCACCTGATGCCGCGTGAAGACTCGGACGCGATCCATGCCTACCTGAAAACCATCGAGCCGATCGAGCGTGCAGCCCCGGTCACCAGTCTGACTTTCCCGTTCAATGTACGTCCGGGCCTGATCGGCTGGAACATGATGTACGGCAAAGCGCTGAAGCTGGAGCCAGCCGACGGCAAAAGCGAGGCGTGGAAGCGCGGCCAGTACATGGTCGAAGTCCTCGGTCACTGCGGCGAATGCCACACCCCGCGCGGTCTGCCGGGTGCGATGCAGTTGGATAAGCGCCTGACCGGCGGCATCCTCAATGGCTACCTGGCGCCGAGCCTGCTGGCCACTGATCTGGCCGCGCGCGGCTGGAACGAGCAGGATCTGGGCACGTTTCTCAAGCACGGCATGAGCGCGCAAGGGACGATGTTCAACGAGATGTTCCCGGTGTTCCACAACAGCACCCAAGGCTTGAACGATGCTGATCTGGCAGCGATGGCGACGTTCCTGCTCGGCGACAAACCGCCAGCCGCCAAAGCGCTCGTCGAAGTGCCAGTAGAGAAACTCAGCGCCAGCGCCCAGCGCGGCCGTCAGGAATACCTGAACGTCTGCGCCGGCTGTCACGCGGCGGGTGGCGAGGGCAAGCCGCACATCGCGGTGGCCATGCGCGGCAACACCACGTTGCGCCTGGAAGACCCGCGCAATCTGTTGCGGGTGATCGAGGACGGTATCGGCGAACAGAAATTCTCCGGTTTCGAGCACATGCAACCGATGCCGGGTTTTGCCGACAAGCTCAGTCCTGAACAACTGACCGATCTGCTCAACTACCTGCGTCAAGGCTGGGGTGGGCAGTCTGCTGAGCTGGCGGTGAGTGAAGTACAGAAGCTGCAAGCCGACGCACCGTCCATCGAGCACAAGGCGCACTGACATGCAGCATCTCGATCTACAAGTGGTGCGCCGCGCGCTGGAGTGGTCGGTGGCGGGGCAGCGCATCTGGCTCTGCACCGTGCTGACCACTTATGGCTCGGCACCGCGCGCGCCGGGTTCGCTGCTGGCGGTGAACGAAGGCGCGCAGTGGATCGGCTCGCTGTCCGGCGGTTGTGTCGAGGAAGATTTTCTGGAGCGCGTCGCCGAAGGTGCGTTTCTCGATGCAGTCAATGTCGTGCGTTACGGCGAAGGCGATGATCCGCGTTCGCGGGTCAGCCTGCCTTGTGGCGGCATTCTTGATGTGCTGGTTGAGAAATTTGACGCTGACTGTGAGGTGCAGGCGCATCTGCGTGAATTGGAATCGGCGCTGCTCGGTCAGCGTCGCTTGATTCGCGAGGTCGATCTGGCCAGCGGTGCGCGCAGTCTGTTCGCTGATCGCGAGCAGGGTGCGCGGATCGAGCGTGAGATTGATCGGGTGCGCATTCGTGTTGGCGCGGCGCAGCGTCTGTTGCTCGCCGGCTACTCCAGCGTGGCGCAGGCCTGTGCCGAGTTTGCCGTGGGTCTCGGGTTTGAGGTGATTCTCTGTGATCCGCGCGATGAAGTGCTCGAAGGCGTGGTGCTGGATGGCGTGGAGATTCGTCGGCAATTGCCGTCGGTGTTTATTGCCGACGGAGGCTGCCATCGCGATACGGCGGTCGTGGCGCTGACCCACGATCCGCGCATCGACGATCTGGCGATGATGGAAGCGGTGCGCACTGAAGCCTTTTACATTGGCGTGATGGGTTCGCAGCAGACTTCGCAGAAGCGTTTCGAACGGTTGCGTCGGATTGGCGGCTTGGGCGAGGCTGAGCTGGCGCGGATTCATGCGCCGATCGGTCTGAACCTCGGCAGCAAGACGCCGGCGGAAATTGCGCTGGCGGTGCTGGCGGATATCTTGCGGATTCGTAGCGGGATTGCTCGGGATCAGCTCTGAGTGCTGTGTTTAATAAAAAGGGCCGCGATCAGCGGCCCTTTTTTTACATCCCGAATTTATCGCGCAGTCCGTAATACCACGCGCCCAGTGCGGCAAACGGTGTGCGCAACAGTTGCCCGCCGGGGAACGGGTAGTGCGGCAAGTCGGCAAACGCATCGAAGCGCTCAGCCTGACCGCGCAGCGCCTCAGCCAATACCTTGCCGGCCAGATGCGTGTAAGTCACGCCATGGCCGCTGCAGCCTTGCGAGTAATAGATGTTGTCGCCCAGGCGCCCAACCTGTGGCAAGCGCGACAGGGTCAGCAGGAAATTTCCGGTCCAGGCGTAATCAATCTTCACATCCTTGAGTTGCGGGAAAGCCTTGAGCATCTTCGGGCGAATGATCGCTTCGATATTCGCCGGATCGCGCGCGCCATACACCACGCCGCCGCCGAAGATCAGGCGTTTGTCACCCGTGAGGCGGTAGTAGTCGAGCAGGTAATTGCAGTCTTCAACGCAGTAGTCCTGCGGCAGCAGCGCTTTCGCCAGCTCATCACCCAGCGGCTCTGTGGTGATCACCTGGGTGCCGCATGGCATCGATTTGGCCGCCAGTTCCGGCACCAGATTGCCGAGATAGGCGTTGCCGGCGACGATAATGAACTTGGCCCTGACCTTGCCTTGCGGCGTATGCACCACCGGGTTGGCGCCGCGCTCGATGCGCACGGCAGGCGATTGTTCATAGATAGTGCCGCCGAGGGACTCGACCGCCGCCGCTTCGCCGAGCGCGAGGTTCAGCGGATGAATGTGCCCGCCGCTCATGTCGAGCATACCGCCGACGTATTGATCGCATGCCACCACTTCGCGGATGCGGCGTTGATCGAGCAATTCGAGTTGCGTATGACCGAAGCGCTCCCAGAGGCGCTTCTGCGATTCCAGGTGGCCCATCTGCTTGGCTGTCAGCGCGGCGAACACGCCGCCGTCCTTCAGGTCGCACTGGATGTTGTACTTGGCCACGCGCTCGCGAATGATCCGGCCGCCCTCGAACGCCATATGTCCGAGTAGTTGCGCCTGCTTCGGGCCGACACTGCGCTCGATGACGTCGATGTCTCGGCTATAACTGTTAACGATCTGCCCGCCATTACGCCCGGAGGCGCCGAAACCGACCTTGGCCGCTTCCAGCACGGTGACGCGAAAACCGCTTTCCAACAGAAACAGAGCAGAGGACAGCCCGGTATACCCGGCGCCGATCACACAGACGTCCGTCTCCACAGCATCCTGCAAGGCAAGGCGGGGCGGTACGGCATTGGCCGACGCAGCGTAATAGGACTCTGGGTAAAGGGTGTTCGCCATCCTGCAGCCTCTGTTTAATATATTTTACGAGTGCGTCGATCCTACCCGAGTTGAAAAACCTCCGCCAGCCACCGGAAAATCTTCGTTGCCGACCCAAAATTAAATATTTTGCATATTCATAGGGTTAGGTGAAAAAAAGGTGTTGACACCCCTCCGGAATTCCGTAGAATGCCGCCTCACAGCAGGCACGTAGCTCAGTTGGTTAGAGCACCACCTTGACATGGTGGGGGTCGTTGGTTCGAGTCCAATCGCGCCTACCAAACAAAATCCGCTCTGCTGGGCGGTCTAGAAGGGCTCACCGAAAGGTGGGCCCTTTTTTGTTGTCTGCGATTTGCAAAACTTTTGCAAAACCCTCATCAGAGCGTCAACTCGACTTCGCGTTTAGTCGATCTCAGGGCATTCGAAATACCATGTGAGGACTGATGATCCACTGCGAGTCGTGCTTCATCGTTTAGCGGTCCTTGCTGAATGGCGTGCGCAAGTTTTCGTCGTGCCTCCCACCCATGATCGAATTTCTGCGTCGTCGGGTCAGGCAATTGGCTGACTATTCACCGTTCGTCGCCAGCGCCCTTTGAAAAAGTGTGGATATTGAACAGGTTACGACTGTTACTAACCAACCGGTTATCAAAAAAATGTTGTTACTGTTCGTGGGATTAAGTAACATTCGCCCCGCGTTCACCACCACGGTTTATGCATTTTTAAATCCCAAGCTTCCATCAGCTGCTTGGGATTTTTTTTGCCTGCGATTTGCCTCAACTGGCTGAAATTTCTCCTTTCGATCTCTCCTGAAGGCCTGGCGACACCCCGCAGGCAAATCCTTGTTTTTTCAACTACTACTGACTGGCCGATGTTCAACTCTTTGCGATGAGGGTGTATCGATGCTGGTTCATTGGTTTCTTGCAGCTGTTCATCTGCTGGCATTTGCCTTGGGTTTTTGGGCGGTACTGACGCGTGGGACGGCGTTCAGTCGCCTGGTCGCCGGGACGGGGGAAGCCGGGCGGGTTCTGCTGGCTGACAATTTCTGGGGGATTTGCGCGCTGATCTTGTTGATCACAGGCGGGATGCGTGCCTTTGGCGGTTACGAAAAAGGCACTGACTATTATCTTCATCAGCCGCTGTTTCACCTGAAGATGACGCTGTTCGTTCTGATTCTGTTGATGGAGCTTGCGCCGATGATCACACTGATCAAGTGGCGGATCGCCAAGGCGCGGGGGACGGTACTCGATACCGGGAGAGCAAAGTTGTTTGCACGCATCAGTCACGTCGAAGCGCTGCTACTGGTGCTGATGATGGTTGCAGCCACAGGCATGGCACGTGGTGTGACGTTCGGGTAGGAAGGCGAATTCCCTTCGCTCTATCGGAAATGTCCGACAGCCAGCCTTGAGAATGCTCGGTAGTATCGATCAGCAGAAAGGGTGGGAGGGTAACGCGGAAGGCTCATGTGTCAGGCGCCGTACCCAGCGAGGTGGGAGCGGATGGCAAAACGGCGCGTGAATCTCTAGCCAGTCATTCCACAAGGTAAAACGGACTGGCTACTGACTGCGAGGCGGCTCAGGGAGTTTGTGGCTTGTCCGGGGCGGTCAGGCCAGCCTGAATGCGCTGGTAAATCTCTTCACGGTGCACGGCAACGTTTTTCGGAGCGTTGATACCAATACGGACCTGTTGGCCGCTAACGCCCAGAATGGTGATAGTGATGTCATCACCGATGTTTATGCTTTCACCGACTTTGCGGGTGAGTATCAGCATGGTCTTCTCCTTGATTGCTTTGTAGGGCACCTGATTCAGACAGTGCAGAGGTCGGTGGTACGTATAGATTAGTGCGAAGTCTCACGGTTTGGGTGCCTCTTTCTGACGCGCAGACGCGGCATTAATTCCCAGGGCGTAACTATACAGAGGCTGCAGGCATCAATCTCGTTGTTTTGTGCCCATTTTGCGGGGCTCGCGAAGTATTTATGAATGATAAGATCGCGGCTTTGAGAATTTCGAGGAAAGCGTTGTGCGCAAATTGGTTTGGGTAGTCGCGGCACTGGTATTGGCAGGGTGTGGTGAAGGCAAGAATGCAGACGCACCAAAACCACAGTCGGCAGCAGTGACGGCGCCGGCGGCGGCCGCTGCACCACAATGGGATCTCGAAGTGCGCGGTGAAACGCCACAGGCTGTCAGCGACCTGAGTGGCTGGTTGATCGAACACGCCTTTGTGCCTACGGTGATCAAGGACAGCAGCGGTAAAACGCGGATTCTGATTGGCCCGTTCAACTCCCAGGCAGAAGCAGAAGCTCGCAAGGTTCAAGTGGATGCTGCGCTGGTGAAGGCCAAGAAACAAAACGTTGAATCGGTGTTGGTCGAGCATCCGCTCGCGCCGTAAACGTTCCGGTCGACGGAATCTCCTAAAGGCTCTCTAGCGCGACTCGTTCCTATTGAGTCGCTGATGATTTCCAGAAGGAGTTCCCCATGGCCTCCGCCAATCCCTACAAACTGTTCGATGTAACCTTGCATCGAAAAAAACGGTTGAGCCCGCACATGATGCGGATCACGCTCGTCGGCGCACCAGTTCGCGAAATGGCGACCTGGGCGCCGGATCAGCGTGTAAAGCTGTTTTTTCCTGCGGCCAATGGTTCGTACGAGAAGCTCTCTCAAGAGGACGGTTGGTACGCCCGGTTTCGCGCGATGCTGGCAGACCGGCGTCCGGTGATGCGTACCTACACCATCCGGCATTTGCGCGCGGAGCAAGGCGAAGTCGATATTGATTTTGTCCTGCATGGCGAGACCGGCCCGGCGTCTCGTTGGGCGCTGCATTCGCAACCGGGTGATTCGATGCAGATCCTCGCGCCCGATCGCCATTTCTCGGCGAAGGAGGCTGGAGGCTTCGAGTGGAAGCCGCCACAGGCTCTCAAGCAACTTTTGCTCGTTGCAGATGCGACGGCGCTGCCGGCGGCCATGGGCATTCTTGATGAGTTGGCGATGCTCGCCGAGCGACCACAAGTCCAGGCATTCTTTGAAGTGGACAGTGCTCAGGACATGCTCGACGTCCCTGATTGGCCAGGGTTGTCGATACGTTGGTTGATCCGGGATAGGGCGAACGAAACAATCGCGGGAGCGCTGATGGTGGAGGCGGTGAGGGCGGCGAGTCTACCCATCCACGCATCTTCAGCGGGACAAGCGATCGAATTGGCTGACGTCGACATAGAGAAGGACATCCTGTGGGAAATCGCCGGCACCGCCACTGAAGGCTTTTACGGTTGGATCGCCGGAGAGTCGGCGGCTGTGATGAGTTTGCGCAGGTACCTGATCAAAGAGTGTGGCGTGCCTCGTGAATCTCTAAATTTGATGGGTTACTGGCGACATAACAAAGCAGCCAACTAGGCACAAATAAAAAGGCCTCGAACATAGCGTTCGAGGCCTTTTCTTTTGCGTGGTCGGTCAACCACAGGCTTTCATATTTACCGGGCCGACAAATTCATTGCCGCGCCCCATCACGCACGCCACGCTCTGATTGCGCTGACGCTCCCAGTCCTGCACCGGATATGTCTTGTCCCACGCTTCATACAATTGCCGATCCTGTTTCGACAGGCGCAAGCCGTACTGCTTGCTCATGTAAAAATAAGTGCGGGCAATCATGCCGCGTATGGACGGGCGAGGCATGACCTTTTTCGCCTTGAAGTCGACCTGGGTCAGGCACGAGCCGTATTGCCCGGATTGCACTGGTAGCCAACCGTAACTGAAATTGCTGCGATCGCCATTGACCTCGCCAATGCTCGGCACCAGGTTATGCAGATCGGCTTCAGCCTTTTGATAGCTTGGGTCGTATCGGGTGCAGTTCTTGCGGCCACCTTCCTGCCAGCATTGGCGCTGATGGCCGAACTGCCAGGCCGGCACAATGTGTTCCCATTCAATGCGCGATGCGCGCTTGGCATTCTTGCGCGGTACGTAACCGCAGGCTTTCAGATCAACCTTGTTGCCGGTGTATTTACACCCGCAGTAAAACTCTGTGGACTGCGGCGCATAAAGCTTCCAGGCGACCTTCTTGGCTTCGGTAAAGGTGCGGGGTGCGCCAGCCTGGGCACCCATGGCGATGAACAAAAGCAGCAAAGCAAAACAGCGGACACTCATTGAATCAATCTTCCTTCGGTACAACCCAAAAAATCTGCACGCCACCGTCGTCGCGGTAGGCGAGGGTGACGTTGTCGTTCTCGTCGATTTCCTCAAGCAGGCGCTCCCACTCGTCCATCGGCTCGTCCGGCAGACGGAAGATCAGTGCGGCTTTGGCTTTTTGTGCGGTGGGGGAATTGATGATTTTCTGAACGCGCATGCCCATGCGTTCGTAAGCGTCAGGAGCATCAGGGGAGGTGGCCACGAGGTTATCCTTATTAAGCTGTACGTGCATACAGTATTTAACTGTAAGCATTTTCGCAACTGCTTAAAATTCAAGAAAATCCTCTGACAGCGGTTTTCTGAGTTTGGTGTAGGTCGTGTCGAATTTTTTGTGGGAAAAGTGCGAGAGCGTTGTGAGCGATGCACCACCCACCGGTCAGGCGAGTGGCGCAGGGTGCCCAATCAAGAATTGATTGGGCGAAGGTCCATCAATATTCCCAGAACATCCGTTGCAGCTCTTTGCTGTCGTTGGTTTTGGTCAGGGCGACCATTGCCAGGATGCGGGCTTTCTGCGGGTTCAGGTCGTGAGCAACAACCCAGTCGTATTTGTCGTCTGGCTGTTCGGCGTTACGCAGAACGAAGCCGCCAGCGTTGACGTGAGACGAACGAATGATTTGCACGCCATCCTTGCGCAGCGCTTGCAGGGCTGGAACCACGCGGGAGGAGACCGAGCCGTTACCGGTGCCGGCATGGATAATGGCCTTGGCACCGGATTGGGCGAGAGCCTTGTAGGCAGTATCGCTGACGTTGCCGTAGGAATAAGCGATTTCTACGTCAGGAAGGCTCTTGATGTTTTTGATGTCGAATTCCGAATCCATGGTGTGACGCTTGGCTGGCAAGCGGAACCAGTAGGATTTGCCTTCTACCACCATGCCCAGTGGGCCCCAGGCACTTTTGAAGGCTTCAGTCTTGATGTTGATCATCTTGCTGACGTCGCGACCGGACTGGATTTCGTCATTCATGGTCACCAGTACGCCTTTGCCATGCGCTTCTTTGCTGCTGGCCACGGCCACGGCGTTGTACAGGTTAAGCATGCCATCGGCGGACATGGCAGTGCCCGGACGCATCGAACCGACGACGATGATCGGCTTGTCGGTTTTTTCCACCAGGTTTAGGAAGTAAGCGGTTTCTTCCAGGGTGTCGGTGCCGTGGGTAATGACGATGCCGTCGACGTCTTTGCTGTCGGCCAGTTCGGCCACGCGGCGACCCAATTGCAGCAGGTTTTCGTTGGTGATGCTTTCCGAGGCAATCTGCATGACTTGTTCGCCGCGCACATTCGCCAGTTTGCTCAGCTCGGGAATGCCGGCGATCAATTGCTCTACGCCGACCTTTGCCGCTTGGTAGGTGGCGCTGTTGGCGGCGCTTGCGCCGGCGCCGGCGATGGTGCCGCCGGTGGCAAGTACTACGACGTTAGCGAGCTTGGTCTGGGTTTCGACTTCTTTCGCCTGAAGGGCGGTGGGCAGGAGCAGGAGAAGGGCCAAAGCGCCCGGAACCAAAGTGTTGAAAGCAGATTTCATTATTTTTCTCTCTAGTAGTGAGACGGTGCTGATGCAGGTTCATCTAGATGCACCCCAAGCCGATCTGGATGCCTGGGGTGCGGTGAAGGGAGCAGGATCTGTACCAGCCGTACTTTGCGTCAGAGAAATGTTTAACTCGATGATTTACATCAAGATTTTATGAGTTGGCAAATCGCGGGACGAATCGTTTATCCGGGTTTCCGAACAAAGGACGCTTTCGCGTTCGGCTCTCCGAAAAGGACTACTGCTTTTGTCGAGCGATTCGAGTGGACGGTTTCGGCTTTTGTGCTAAAGAAACCTTCACGGGGGCCGATGGTTGTTCAAGGAAACAGAATCTAGGGAGTTCACATGTCACTGACGGTCGGTTTATCTAATCCTGCGGCAGTCACCATCGGCGGCAAAACCGCAGCGACTATCAATGCATTGAGCGAGGCGGGAGCGGAAGCTTCCACCGAGGCGCTGGGCACTGAGAAAGAATCGACCAATCAGGTCAGGACCGGTGGTGCTGCCGCGCCAGAAGACAGCAAGGCTGAAAGCGGCGACAACCTGAGTGTCACGGTCAAGATGTTGCTCAAGCGCATGCAGGAACTGCAGAAGCAACTGCAGGAGCAGCAACAACAATTGGCGGCCGCACAAGCCAAGACCTATCCGACGCCTGAGGCGAAATCACAAGCGGTGATGTCCATTCAGGGGCAAATCGCGCAAACCAGCGCTGCGATGGCAGAAGTGGCCGGTGCACTGGTCAAGGAAATGACGAAGAGTTCTACCAGCGGTAACTTGGTCAGCACCACGGCATAAGCAGCGAAGGGGCGAGTCCGACGATTCGCCCTACAACAAATGACGATTTCTGATTGTTGACAAATGTCGGCGGGATTCGCATAGTTCGGTCTACGCAAACGTTTGCGTGGCGCTCCCGGCGCTTTATGGCCCGGCAGAAAGCCAAGTAGCTTACGCCAGCGCAAGCGTTGCTCACAATAATCATAAGATCGGAGTGAACCCATGAAGCTGCCATTCGCTGGACGTCTTCTTGCTGTCGCTATGCTGGCTGCCACAGCCGCCGCACTACCTGTCTCCTCGGCATTCGCCGAATCCGCCGAAAAACCTAAAGTTGCGCTGGTCATGAAGTCGTTGGCCAACGAATTCTTCCTGACCATGGAAGATGGCGCCAAGGCCTACCAGAAAGAACACTCCGCCGATTTCGACCTGATCTCCAATGGCATCAAGGATGAAACCGACACTGCTGGCCAGACCCGCATCGTCGAGCAAATGATCCTGGCCAAGGTCAATGCACTGGTGATCGCGCCTTCCGATTCCAAGGCCATGGTCCCGGTGATCAAGAAAGCTGTCGATGCCGGCATCACCGTGATCAACATCGACAACCAGCTCGACCCGGCCATCGTAAAAAGCAAAAACATCAGCGTGCCCTTCGTAGGTCCGGACAACCGTAAAGGTGCGCGCCTGGTCGGTGAATACCTGGCCAAGCAACTCAAGGCCGGTGACGAAGTCGGCATCATTGAAGGCGTGTCCACCACGACCAACGCTCAGCAACGTACCGCTGGTTTCAAGGATGCGATGGACGCGGCACAGATCAAGATCGTTTCCCTGCAATCCGGTGACTGGGAAATCGACAAGGGCAACAAGGTTGCTGCGTCGATCCTCAGCGAATACCCGGATGTCAAAGCATTGCTGGCGGGCAACGACAGCATGGCCGTAGGTGCTGTCTCCGCCGTGCGCGCCGCGGGCAAGGCTGGCAAGGTTCAAGTCGTCGGTTACGACAACATCAATGCCATCAAACCGATGCTGAAGGACGGTCGCGTGCTGGCTACTGCTGACCAGTTCGCTGCCAAACAAGCTGTGTTCGGCATCGAAACCGCGCTGAAAATCATCAAGGGCGAGAAAGTCGACAGCGGCGCCAACGGCGTGATCGAAACACCGGTCGAGCTGGTCACCCAGTAAGTCTTCTGGCGACACAACGGCGCTCGTCCGTCCGGGCGAGCGCATGGAGAGTTTTTATGTCAGTTTCCGCCCCGAACGCTGTCCTCTCGGTCAGCGGTATCGGTAAGACCTATGCGCAGCCGGTGCTTAGCGGCATCGATCTGACGCTGATGCGCGGTGAAGTGCTGGCGCTGACCGGCGAAAATGGTGCCGGCAAAAGCACCCTGTCGAAGATTATCGGCGGACTGGTCACCCCGACCACCGGCCAGATGCAATTCCAAGGCAAGGACTATCGTCCGGGCAGCCGTACCCAGGCTGAAGAGCTCGGCGTGCGGATGGTCATGCAAGAGCTCAATCTGTTGCCGACACTGTCGGTCGCGGAAAACCTGTTTCTCGACAACCTGCCAAGCAATGGCGGCTGGATCAGCCGCAAACAATTGCGCAAGGCCGCTATCGAAGCCATGGCGCAAGTGGGTCTCGACGCCATTGACCCGGATACGCTGGTCGGCGAGTTGGGTATCGGCCACCAGCAGATGGTCGAAATCGCCCGCAACCTGATCGGCGATTGCCATGTGTTGATCCTCGACGAGCCGACCGCGATGCTCACCGCGCGTGAAGTCGAAATGCTCTTTGAGCAGATCACTCGACTGCAGGCGCGTGGTGTCTCGATCATTTACATTTCCCACCGTCTCGAAGAACTTGCGCGCGTAGCGCAGCGCATTGCCGTGCTGCGTGACGGCAATCTGGTCTGTGTCGAGCCGATGGCCAATTACAACAGCGAGCAGTTGGTCACGCTGATGGTCGGTCGCGAATTGGGCGAGCATATCGACATGGGCCCGCGCAAGATCGGTGCTCCGGCGCTGACGATCAAAGGCTTGAGCCGTTCCGACAAAGTGCGCGATGTCTCCTTCGAAGTGCGTGCCGGCGAGATCTTCGGGATTTCCGGATTGATCGGGGCAGGGCGTACAGAGCTGTTGCGACTGATCTTCGGCGCAGACATGGCCGACAGCGGCAGCATTGCCCTCGGTTCGCCAGCCAAGGTCGTCAGTGTACGTTCGCCAGTCGATGCGGTGCGTAATGGCATCGCGTTGATTACCGAAGACCGTAAGGGTGAAGGTTTGCTGCTCAGTCAGTCGATCAGCGCCAACATCGCCCTCGGTAACATGCCGGAAATTTCCAGTGGTGGGGTCGTCAACAACAGCGACGAAATCGCTTTGGCACAGCGTCAGATCGACGCCATGCGCATCCGCAGTTCAAGTCCGACACAACTGGTCTCAGAGTTGTCTGGCGGCAACCAGCAGAAGGTCGTGATCGGCCGCTGGCTGGAACGTGACTGTTCGGTGCTGCTGTTCGACGAGCCGACCCGTGGTATCGACGTCGGCGCCAAGTTCGACATCTATGCCCTGCTCGGCGAACTGACGCGCCAGGGCAAAGCGCTGGTGGTGGTGTCCAGTGACCTGCGTGAACTGATGCTGATCTGCGACCGGATCGGCGTGTTGTCGGCAGGGCGGTTGATCGACACCTTCGAGCGCGACAGCTGGACCCAGGATGACTTGCTTGCCGCCGCGTTCGCCGGCTACCAAAAACGTGATGCGTTGCTCAACGAAGCGGCGCCTAGGGATCTCCCATGAAAACTGCATCTCCTGCCGGCAAACGTAGTGGCAACTTCTATGGTCTGGGCACTTATCTGGGGCTGGCCGGTGCCTTGCTGGCGATGATTGCGCTGTTCTCGGTCTTGAGCAGCCACTTTCTGTCCTATAACACCTTCAGCACGCTGGCCAACCAGATTCCTGACCTGATGGTGCTGGCGGTCGGCATGACTTTCGTGTTGATCATCGGCGGCATCGACCTGTCGGTGGGCTCGGTGCTCGCATTGGCTGCTTCGACCGTCAGCGTCGCGATTCTCGGCTGGGGATGGGGCGTTTTGCCGTCGGCATTGCTCGGCATGGCGGTGGCTGCATTGGCCGGTACGGTCACTGGTTCGATCACTGTGGCGTGGCGGATTCCATCGTTCATCGTCTCTCTGGGTGTGCTGGAAATGGCTCGGGGTCTGGCGTATCAGATGACCGGATCGCGCACCGCGTACATCGGTGATTCGTTCGCCTGGCTGTCGAACCCGATCGCGTTCGGCATCTCGCCATCGTTCATCATTGCCTTGCTGGTGATCATCATTGCCCAGGCCGTGTTGACCCGTACCGTATTCGGTCGTTACCTGATCGGCATCGGCACCAACGAAGAGGCGGTGCGGCTTGCGGGAATCAATCCCAAACCCTACAAGATTCTGGTCTTCAGCCTGATGGGTCTGCTCGCGGGTATCGCCGCGCTGTTTCAGATTTCCCGTCTGGAAGCCGCTGATCCGAATGCCGGTTCCGGTCTGGAGCTACAGGTGATCGCTGCTGTGGTAATCGGCGGTACCAGTCTGATGGGTGGACGCGGTTCGGTAATCAGCACGTTCTTCGGCGTGTTGATCATCTCGGTACTGGCGGCGGGTCTGGCGCAGATCGGCGCGACCGAGCCGACCAAACGAATCATTACTGGCGCCGTCATCGTGATCGCGGTGGTGCTCGATACTTATCGCAGTCAGCGCGCCAGTCGCCGGGGCTAAGACATGGCAACGATCAAGGACGTGGCAGCCCTCGCGGGAATTTCCTACACGACGGTGTCGCATGTGGTGAACAACACCCGGCCGGTCAGTCAGGAGGTGCGGCTGAAAGTCGAGGCGGCGATCAAGAGCCTCGACTACGTGCCGAGTGCGGTAGCGCGGTCACTGAAGGCCAAGACCACTGCAACCATTGGCCTGCTGGTGCCGAACAGTCTCAACCCGTACTTCGCGGAATTGGCCCGGGGCATTGAGGATTATTGCGAGCGTAACGGCTACTGCGTGATTCTCTGCAACTCCGACGATAATCCCGACAAGCAGCGCAGCTATTTGCGCGTCCTGCTCGAGAAGCGCATCGACGGTTTGATCGTTGCTTCCGCTGGCGGTGACAGCGGTCTGGCGCAGGGGCTGGCCGGGGTGAAAACGCCGATGGTCATCGTCGACCGTGGTCTGGACGGTGTCGATGCCGATCTGGTGCGCATCGACCACGAATACGGCGCTTACCTCGCGACCCGGCATTTGCTGGAATTGGGGCATCGCGACATCGCAACCATTGGCGGTCCGGCGAGTACCAGTGTGGCGCAGATGCGTCAGGCCGGATATTGCCGGGCGCTGAAAGAGGCGGGCATTGAAGTGCGACCAGCGCGCATGCTGGAAAGTGATTTCACCAGTACTGGCGGGTACAACGCGGCGGCGGTTCTGCTTGAGAACAATCCGCCGAGCGCAATCTTTGCCGGTAACGACATGATCGGTATCGGTGTGCTGCGTGCGGCGGCGGAGCGCAATGTTCGCGTGCCGAGCGAGCTGTCGGTGATCGGCTTTGACGATATCCAGATGAGCCGTTACGTGTATCCGGCACTCACCACTGTGGGGCAATCGATCCTGCAACTGGGCGAGATGGCGGCCGAAGTGCTGCTGCGAAGGATTGCTACGCCGAATATGGGCACTGATCAACGGATCGTGACCCCGAGTATTGTCTTGCGCGAATCGACCGCACCGTTGTCCGGCGTGTTCACCGAATACCGCTGAAACCGAATTGATGAGTAATGATGTATGCCAGCAAATGTAGTGGTAATAGGCAGCCTGAACATGGATCTGGTGACCCGGGCGCCACGGCTTCCCATCGGTGGCGAAACGCTGATCGGTCATTCGTTTGCCACGGTTTCCGGAGGCAAGGGCGCCAATCAGGCGGTGGCCGCAGCGCGTTTGGGCGCGCAGGTGGCAATGGTCGGCTGTGTTGGCAATGACGACTATGGCGTGCAATTGCGTGACGCCTTGTTGGCCGAGCAGATCGATTGTCAGGCAGTGAGTACAGTCAATGACTCCAGCGGCGTGGCGCTGATCGTGGTCGATGACAACAGTCAGAACGCCATTGTCATCGTCGCTGGCGCCAACGGCGCAATGACGCCCGCAGTGATCGACCGGTTTGATGCAGTGTTGCAAGCCGCAGACGTGATCATCTGCCAGCTCGAAATTCCTGATGCCACGGTCGGGCATGCGCTCAAGCGTGCGCGAGCACTGGGTAAAACCGTCATCCTCAATCCGGCGCCGGCCAGTCGCCCACTGCCGGCAGACTGGTTTGCCGCGATTGACTACCTGATCCCCAATGAGAGCGAAGCGACCGCGTTGAGCGGATTGCCGGTGGACTCGCTGGAAACCGCAGAGCGTGCGTCCAGCCAACTGATTGCCATGGGGGCGGGGAAAGTCATCATTACGCTCGGTGCTCAAGGCTCGCTGTTCGCCAATGGCCAGAGTTTTGAGCATTTCCCGGCGCCGAAGGTAAAGGCTGTCGACACCACGGCGGCGGGGGACACCTTCGTCGGTGGTTTTGCCGCTGCGCTGGCCAATGGCAAGTCCGAGGCCGAGGCTATTCGCTACGGGCAAATCGCCGCCGCGCTGTCGGTAACCCGTGCCGGCGCGCAGCCGTCCATTCCAACCCAATCCGACGTACAGGCCTTTAAACACGCATGAAAAAGACTCCTCTGCTCAACGTCGCCTTGTCGCGGCTGATCGCGTCTCTGGGCCATGGCGACATGGTGGTTATCGGTGATGCCGGGCTGCCAGTGCCGCCGGGCGTCGAGCTGATTGATCTGGCGCTGACCCACGGCGTCCCGGATTTCATCAGCACCCTGAAAGTCGTGCTCAGCGAGATGCAGGTGGAAAGCCATGCGCTGGCCAAAGAAATCTTCGACAAACAACCGACCGCGCTGAATACGCTGGATGCGTTGAACGAAGAGGGCGCTCTGGGTCGTCGCGATCTGCTCAGTCATGAGCAATTCAAGGTTCTCAGCCGACAGGCTCGGGCGATTGTTCGTACAGGTGAATGCCAGCCGTACTGCAACATTGTCCTGGTCGCCGGGGTTACGTTCTGATTTTTCGATTCCACATGCACAAGGAATGCGCCATGCAACGCTATGCTCAGAAACTGCATCAATTCATCCGGAGTTTGCTGCTTTTGTCCGTCATCACTGCCACCGGCGCTCAGGCGGCGGAGAAAATCGACCTGATCATCGACACCGACCCGGGTGCTGACGATGTGGTCGCCTTGCTGTTCGCCCTGGCCTCGCCGGACGAACTGAACATTCGCGCGCTGACTACCGTGGCCGGCAACGTGCGCCTCGACAAGACTTCGCGTAACGCGCGCCTGGCGCGCGAGTGGGCAGGGCGTGAAGACGTACCGGTTTACGCCGGTGCGCCAAAGCCGCTGATGCGCACGCCGATCTACGCCGAGAACATCCATGGCAAGGAAGGCCTGTCGGGTGTCACCGTGCACGAACCGAAAAAGGGGCTGGCTGAAGGCAATGCGGTCAACTACTTGATCGATACGCTGAAAAAAGCCAAGCCGCACAGCATCACGATCGCCATGCTCGGTCCGCAGACCAACCTGGCGCTGGCGCTGATCCAGGAGCCGGAAATTGTTCAGGGCATCAAGGAAGTGGTGATCATGGGTGGTGCGCACTTCAACGGTGGCAATATCACTCCGGTGGCCGAATTCAACCTGTTCGCTGACCCGCAAGCGGCCGAAGTGGTGCTGAAAAGCGGCGTGAAACTGACCTACCTGCCATTGGATGTGACCCACAAGATTCTCACCAGTGACGCGCGCCTGAAGCAGATCGCCGCGCTGAATAACAACGCGAGCAAGATTGTCGGCGACATCCTCAATGAGTACATCAAGGGCGACATGGAGCACTACGGTATTCCGGGTGGCCCGGTGCATGACGCTACCGTTGTCGCCTATCTGCTCAAGCCGGAACTGTTCACCGGTCGTTCGGTGAATGTCGTGGTGGATAGCCGTGAAGGGCCGACTTTCGGTCAGACCATCGTCGATTGGTATGACGGCCTGAAGGCGCCGAAAAACGCTTTCTGGGTGGAAAACGGCGACGCGCAGGGCTTCTTTGACTTGCTGACCGAGCGCCTGAAACGTTTGAAATAAGGCTGAAACCCGCAGGTGCCAATCTGCGGGTTTTTATTCTCTCTCGGTATCCAGTGTGACCTTGTGGTCGTGCTGATACCGCTCGAACACTTGAGCGATAAACGTTTGTGCGCCCTGTGTTCCCATCGTCTTGACCAGCAGGTCGATGCTGATCAACGCCAGCTCCTCCGAACTGCCCGGGCTATATGAGCTGTGCCCCTTCGGCCACAGGACTTTGATGTCGGCGGTGATGCTTACGGTGCTCATGAGTGTGCTCGAAGAGTCGGGAATGTATGAGAGCGAGTTAACCATTTTGTGGGGCGTTTGGCACTGCGACTTAGGCATGAACGGATCGCTATGCGACACTTGGTCTTTTAAAGCTTTCCAAGGATCGTGTTGTGCAGATCGATTTGAACACCCCTGACGGCCTCACACTCGAAGCCGTGCGTCAATTGCTCGCTTCGGCCAGTGATGATGAGCACACGCAGGTGCGCGTGACCAAGGGCGGTATCGCTTATATTTCTTCGGGCATCACCGGAGGGCAGGATATCGACGGTTTGCTTTTTCGCCTGGAAACCTGGGCCAAGGGTTCGGGGTACGTCGGCAATGTCGCGGCCAGCGACGAGGTGTGGGTGATGCAGATTTTCAACGCACTGAAGGACAACTGGCCGAATCCGCCGTATGACTACATCGACGTCTACTGAGCGCCGTTAATATTCAGTCACGATTGATTGCTGAAGTGACGCATGCTGCTCAGGCACACTCGGCGTTTTTCCGATCGTGGGGCGGGGTGATGGCCTTGGCCGTGAAACCAATCGCTGGAATGACGGTCGCACGATCTCAGCTTAACCATTTTGAAAACAAGGAGGCTTCATGCCTTTGAAGTTCGCGACACTGGGTGCACTTATGGCCGCTGCCATGTTGGCCGGTTGCAGCACGACCTCCAGCGAGTCGGCAAAGGAAACTGCGGCGACCGAAGCCGGTCACAGCCGCTGTGAAGCAACGGCGGCGGAATTCGCCATCGGCAAGAAAGCTTCACCCGAACTGCTGGAGCAGGCACGCAACAAAGCCGGGGCGCAAAATGCCCGCTTCCTCAAGCCGAACGACATGATCACGCTCGAGTACCGCTCTGATCGCTTGAATCTGAACACCGACAACAACCTGGTGATCACACGCGTCAACTGCGGCTGATTAGCGAAGGCTTTTGTTGCAGGCATAAAAAACCCCGTCACATGGACGGGGTTTTTTTAGTGCGCCGAGAAATTACTCTGGGCGAACCTGTGCAGCTTGCATACCCTTTTGGCCTTTCTCAGCCACGAAGGAGACGGTCTGGCCTTCTTTCAGGCTTTTGAAACCGTCGGATTCGATAGCTTTGAAGTGTACGAACAGGTCGTCACCGCCACCTTGAGGAGTGATGAAGCCGAAGCCTTTTTCATCGTTGAACCACTTAACGGTGCCGGTTTGGCGATTAGACATGGTGTATCTCCAAGAAACATATATTTTTCAGTACTGTGCTGCTCAGGCCAACTGGGCACACCCGGGTATCATAGTCGAAATGTTCGCTTTGGTAGCCCCCCGGACGTGCTGTTTGCCAATCAGTCGTGTTTTCTTTGCTGTCCTTTTTCGCTGAAAGCCCCGGTTTAAAAGGCTTTGAGCGGAAAGTAAAGACAATAAAAAAACCTGTAAAACCTGCATAAATCGTCTGAAAAGGCTCAAATTCAGCCCGTTTCAGGGGCGCTGAGCCGAATCCGAATGGTTTTTCAATCACTTTTTCGCCGGTGAATTTGCCTTGCATTTGGCAATTTGGCCCAGTGCTTTCTGCTGCAGTTCAGGGGTGGCCTTGTTGTCCATCAGGGCCTGAATGTCGGCTGCAGGATAAGACTTGATGGCGTCAGCGCCACAAGCACAGTGCGATTTGGCCGCAGCAGCGCCAATTTGCGGAGTCGCCGCCTGGGTGCACTGCGCCATGTACTTGTCACGCTCGCCCTTCGGCCAGTCGGCGTGGGCACTCAGCGGCAGCAACATAACGATAGGGGCGACGACGGCGAACAGGGTATTCAGACGCATGCGAGGATGCTCCTTGTGGGTCAATGTCTTGTTATCTGAGGGCTGAAGGGGCCATCAAGTTCAGCACTCTGGCATAAAAACAGACGATTTGCCTTCTGATCAAACAGAGGCATAAGTGACCGCTCATCTGTGCTAGGATGCCGGGCTCATGCGTTCTCAGGCTCCGGATGACCTTCAGTCCCGGCAGCGGTCAACGTGCGAATATTTCGATTTGAATCCCAGTCACTCTGGTTCGGTTTTCCGGTTGGCCGCAAGGCTCCTGCCGCTGTAAGGCAGGCGTTCGTCATTGAATGGCCTGGACCGGATCTTGTACTGGCTCATCCCAACCCACGTGACCTTTGGTAGGGGTCACCACTAGGAGAGGAGGCGCCATGCCAACTATTACTCTTCCCGACGGCAGTCAACGTTCATTCGATCACCCGGTTTCCGTAGCCGAGGTCGCTGCATCCATTGGTGCGGGTCTGGCCAAAGCCACTTTGGCCGGCAAGGTCAATGGCCAACTGGTCGACGCCAGCGACATCATCAGCAGCGACGCGACCCTGCAAATCATCACGCCAAAGGATGAAGAGGGGCTGGAGATCATTCGCCACTCTTGCGCTCACCTGGTTGGCCACGCGGTCAAGCAGTTGTACCCGACTGCGAAAATGGTCATCGGGCCGGTCATCGACGAAGGCTTCTATTACGATATCGCCTTCGAGCGTCCTTTCACTCCGGACGACATGGCCGCTATCGAACAGCGCATGCAGCAGCTGATCGAAAAAGATTACGACGTCATCAAGAAAGTCACTCCGCGCGCCGAAGTGATCGAAGTGTTCAAGGCGCGTGGCGAAGACTACAAGTTGCGCCTGGTCGAGGACATGCCGAACGAACAGGCCATGGGGCTGTACTATCACGAAGAATACGTCGACATGTGCCGTGGTCCGCACGTGCCGAACACCCGCTTCCTGAAATCCTTCAAGCTGACCAAACTGTCGGGCGCCTACTGGCGTGGCGACGCCAAGAACGAGCAATTGCAGCGCGTTTATGGCACCGCTTGGGCAGACAAGAAGCAGCTGGCGGCTTACATCCAGCGCATCGAAGAAGCGGAAAAGCGCGATCACCGCAAGATCGGCAAGCGTCTGGGCCTGTTCCACACCCAGGAAGAATCCCCGGGCATGGTGTTCTGGCACCCGAACGGCTGGACTCTGTACCAGGTGCTCGAGCAGTACATGCGCAAGATCCAGCGCGACAACGGCTACCTTGAGATCAAAACCCCTCAAGTCGTTGACCGCAGCCTGTGGGAGAAATCCGGGCACTGGGCCAACTACGCCGACAACATGTTCACCACGCAGTCGGAAAACCGCGACTACGCCATCAAGCCGATGAACTGCCCGTGCCACGTGCAGGTGTTCAACCAAGGCCTGAAAAGCTACCGCGAGTTGCCGATGCGTCTGGCCGAGTTCGGTGCCTGCCACCGGAATGAGCCGTCGGGGGCATTGCACGGCATCATGCGCGTACGTGCGTTCACTCAGGACGACGCCCACATCTTCTGCACAGAAGAGCAGATGCAGGCTGAGTCCGCTGCGTTCATCAAGTTGACCATGGACGTTTACCGCGACTTCGGCTTTACCGATGTCGAGATGAAACTGTCCACTCGTCCGGAAAAACGCGTCGGTTCCGACGAGCTGTGGGATCGCGCTGAAGCTGCTTTGGCTGCAGCCCTTGATTCTGCGGGCCTGCCGTACGATCTGCAGCCGGGTGAGGGTGCGTTCTACGGTCCGAAGATCGAGTTCTCGCTGAAAGACTGCCTCGGTCGCGTCTGGCAATGTGGTACTCTGCAGCTCGATTTTAACCTGCCTGTCCGTTTGGGTGCTGAATACGTCTCTGAAGACAACAGCCGCAAACACCCGGTGATGCTGCACCGTGCGATCCTCGGTTCCTTCGAGCGTTTCGTCGGGATTCTGATCGAGCACTACGAAGGTGCGTTCCCTGCGTGGCTCGCGCCAACCCAGGCGGTGATCATGAATATCACTGATAAACAGGCAGATTTTGTTGCAGAAGTTGAAAAAACTCTCAACGAAAGCGGATTTCGTGCCAAGTCCGACTTGAGAAATGAAAAGATCGGCTTTAAAATCCGCGAGCATACTTTGCTCAAGGTTCCCTATCTCTTGGTAATCGGAGATAAGGAAGTCGAGATGCAGACTGTCGCTGTGCGTACTCGTGAAGGTGCTGACCTGGGCTCGATGCCCGTCGCCCAGTTCGCTGAGTTTCTCGCGCAAGCGGTTTCCCGGCGTGGTCGCCCAGATTCGGAGTAATTATTATTAAGCGTGAAATGAGACAAGATAAACGAGCTGCACCGAAAGCCCCGATCAACGAGAATATCTCGGCACGCGAGGTTCGGTTAATTGGGGCTGAAGGTGAACAGCTTGGGATTGTGTCAATTGAAGACGCGCTTCTTAAGGCTGAAGAGGCCAAACTGGATTTGGTGGAAATTTCCGCCGATGCAGTACCCCCTGTTTGCAAACTGATGGACTACGGCAAATCGATCTTCGAGAAGAAGAAACAGGTTGCCGCAGCCAAGAAAAACCAGAAGCAGATTCAGGTTAAAGAAATCAAGTTTCGTCCAGGGACGGAGGAAGGGGATTACCAGGTAAAACTGCGCAACCTGGTACGTTTCCTGAGTGATGGGGACAGGGCCAAGGTATCCTTGCGATTCCGCGGCCGTGAGATGGCCCACCAGGAGCTGGGGATGGAACTCCTCAAGCGGGTTGAAGCTGACCTGCTCGAGTACGGTTCGGTCGAACAGCATCCTAAGATGGAAGGACGCCAGCTGATCATGGTCATCGCCCCGAAAAAGAAGAAGTAATCAACAGGGCACGGCAGGCCTTCTGATTATGTTTATCAACTGAATGCGGAGTATCCGAACATGCCAAAAATGAAAACCAAAAGTGGTGCTGCTAAGCGGTTTCTGAAAACTGCTAACGGTATCAAGCACAAGCACGCTTTCAAGAGCCACATCCTGACTAAAATGTCGACCAAGCGTAAGCGTCAACTGCGCGGTAGCAGCTTGCTGCATCCGTCTGACGTGGCAAAAGTCGAGCGCATGCTGCGCCTTCGTTAATTTTAGTCAAGAATAGAGGAAGTAACTCATGGCTCGTGTAAAGCGTGGCGTCATTGCCCGTAAGCGTCACAAAAAAATTCTGAAACTTGCTAAAGGCTACTACGGCGCACGCTCCCGCGTATTCCGTGTTGCCAAGCAAGCGGTAATCAAGGCAGGCCAATACGCCTACCGTGACCGTCGTCAGAAAAAACGTCAGTTCCGCGCTCTGTGGATCGCTCGTATCAACGCTGGTGCTCGTGTTAACGGTCTGTCGTACAGCCGTTTCATCGCTGGCCTGAAAAAAGCGTCCATCGAGATCGACCGTAAGGTTCTGGCTGATCTGGCAGTGAACGAAAAAGCGGTGTTTGCTGCGATTGTCGAGAAAGCTAAAGCCACCTTGGCTTAAGTACCCCCGACAATCACCCGGCCTCACTTCCGTGGGGCCAGGTGGTAAACGTCTTAAATAGGGGAAGAGCCTTCAAGCTCTTCCCCTATTTTGTATCTGGAGTCTGTACATGGAAAACCTGGATGCGCTGGTCTCTCAAGCACTAGAGGCTGTGCAAAGCGCTGAAGATATCAATGCCCTGGAGCAAATCCGGGTTCAATACCTTGGCAAGAAGGGCGAATTGACTCAGGTGATGAAGACCCTGGGGAATTTGCCGGCAGAAGAGCGTCCGCAAGTCGGTGCGCTGATCAACGTTGCCAAGGAACGTGTTACAGGCGTTCTCAATGCGCGCATGGCTCTGTTTGAAGAAGCCGAACTGGCTGCCAAACTGTCTGCCGAATCCATTGACGTGACATTGCCGGGCCGTGGCCAGACCTCCGGTGGTCTGCATCCGGTTACCCGCACTCTGGAACGCGTAGAGCAGTTCTTCACCCGCATCGGCTACGGCATTGCCGAAGGTCCTGAGGTCGAAGACGACTATCACAACTTCGAAGCGCTCAACATCCCAGGCCATCACCCGGCCCGGTCGATGCATGACACCTTCTATTTCAACGCCAACATGCTGCTGCGCACCCATACCTCGCCGGTACAGGTCCGCACCATGGAATCGAAACAGCCGCCGATCCGCATCGTCTGCCCAGGCCGTGTGTACCGCAGCGACTCCGATATCACCCACTCGCCGATGTTCCACCAGGTCGAAGGCCTGCTGGTTGATCGCGACATCAATTTTGCCGATCTCAAAGGCACCATCGAAGAATTCCTGCGGGTGTTCTTCGAGAAAGAGCTGGCCGTACGTTTCCGTCCTTCGTACTTCCCGTTCACCGAGCCATCCGCTGAAGTCGATATGGAATGCGTGATGTGCAGCGGTAAAGGCTGCCGCGTCTGCAAGCAGACCGGCTGGCTGGAAGTGATGGGCTGCGGCATGGTTCATCCGAACGTGCTGCGTATGTCCGGCATCGATCCGGAAGAGTTCTCCGGTTTTGCCTTCGGCATGGGCGTCGAGCGTCTGGCCATGCTCCGTTACGGCGTGAACGACTTGCGTCTGTTCTTCGACAACGACTTGCGGTTCCTCGCGCAATTTCGCTAGTCGTAACGAATTCTTAGGAGAGCAGGATGAAATTCAGTGAACAATGGCTGCGTGGCTGGGTTAGCCCGCAGGTAAATCGCGACGAGCTGGTTGCTCGTCTGTCGATGGCTGGCCTGGAGGTCGATAGCGTGACCCCGGCCGCCGGTGTATTCAGCGGCGTGGTCGTGGGCGAGGTGCTGAGCACCGAGCAACACCCTGATGCTGACAAGTTGCGCGTGTGCCAAGTCAGCAATGGCGCGGAAACCTTCCAGGTCGTGTGCGGTGCGCCAAACGTGCGTCCGGGTCTGAAGATTCCGTTCGCCATGATCGGTGCGGAACTGCCGGGCGACTTCAAAATCAAGAAAGCCAAGCTGCGCGGCGTTGAGTCCAACGGCATGCTCTGCTCGCAAGCCGAACTGCAGGTCGGTGAAGGCAACGACGGTCTGATGGAACTGCCGGCCGATGCGCCGGTGGGCGAAGATTTCCGTGTGTACCTGGATCTGGAAGACGCCAGCATCGAGGTCGACCTGACCCCGAACCGCGGCGACTGCCTTTCCCTGGCCGGTCTGGCCCGTGAAGTCGGCGCGCTGTACGACGCACCAGTGACCCGTCCAGTGGTCATGAGCATTCCTGCCATGCACGACGAAGTGCG
Source organism: Pseudomonas sp. AIG (assembly GCF_977020205.1). Taxonomy (NCBI): domain Bacteria; kingdom Pseudomonadati; phylum Pseudomonadota; class Gammaproteobacteria; order Pseudomonadales; family Pseudomonadaceae; genus Pseudomonas; species Pseudomonas sp. AIG. Next base: position 28,546 of record NZ_CDROCK010000062.1, read on the forward strand.
TTCGGTAGAAGTGCTGGCACCAGCGGCATGCCCGCGTTATCTGGGCCGCGTTATCCGTAACGTTGATCTGTCCAAGCCAACGCCGCTGTGGATGGTTGAGCGTCTGCGTCGCGCCGACGTGCGCAGCATCGACGCTGCCGTCGACATCACCAACTACGTGATGCTCGAACTGGGTCAGCCGCTGCACGCCTTCGATCTCGCCGAAATCAACGGCGGCATTCGTGTGCGCATGGCGGAAGAGGGCGAGAAGCTGGTACTGCTCGACGGTCAGGAAGTCAGCCTGCGTAGCGATACGCTGGTGATTGCCGACCACACTCGCGCGCTGGCAATTGCTGGTGTGATGGGGGGCGAGCACAGCGGTGTTTCCGCGACCACTCGTGATGTCTTCCTGGAATCCGCATTCTTCGACCAGATCGCTGTCGCTGGCAAGGCACGTTCTTATGGCCTGCACACCGATGCTTCGCACCGCTACGAGCGTGGCGTTGACTGGCAACTGGCCCGTGAAGCCATGGAGCGCGCCACTGGCCTGCTGCTGGAAATCACTGGCGGTGAAGCCGGCCCGATTATCGAGACCGTCAGCGAGCAGCATCTGCCGTCGATCGCGCCGATCACCCTGCGTTCGCAGCGCATCACCCAGATGCTCGGCATGGAAATGGATTCGGCTCAGGTTGAGCGTTTGCTCAGCGGCCTGGGTCTGGGCATTACTGCCGACGGCGCTGACCAATGGCGCGTAGAAGTGCCAAGCCATCGCTTCGACATCAGCCTTGAAGTCGATCTGATCGAAGAACTGGCCCGCCTGTACGGCTACAACCGTCTGCCGGTTCGTTACCCGCAAGCGCGCCTCGCGCCGCAAGCCAAGGCTGAAGCGCGTAGCGATCTGCCGGAACTGCGTCGTCTGCTGGTGGCTCGTGGTTATCAGGAAGCGATTACTTACAGCTTCATCGATCCTCGTCAGTTCGAACTGTTTAATCCGGGCGTTGAGCCCCTGTTGCTGGCCAATCCGATCTCCAATGACATGGCCGCCATGCGTTCTTCGCTGTGGCCAGGTTTGGTCAAGGCGCTGCAGCACAACCTCAATCGTCAGCAAGATCGCGTGCGTCTGTTCGAAAGCGGTCTGCGCTTCGTCGGTCAGCTCGAAGGTTTGAAGCAAGAGCCGATGTTGTCGGGTGTTGTCTGCGGTAGCCGTCTTCCGGAAGGCTGGGCACAAGGTCGCGACACCATCGACTTCTTCGACGTCAAAGCTGACGTGGAGGCAGTACTGGGCTTCGCCGGTGCACTGGATTCGTTCACTTTCGCTCCGGGCAAACACCCGGCGCTGCACCCGGGTCAAACCGCGCGCATCGAGCGAGAAGGGCGTGAAGTCGGTTTCATCGGCGCCATTCACCCGGAATTGTCGAAAGCCTTGGGGCTGGATCGTCCAGTCTTCGTTTTCGAACTGGTTCTGGCTGAAGTGGCACTTGGTAAAATGCCGAAATTCCACGAGTTGTCGCGCTTTCCTGAAGTGCGTCGTGACCTTGCATTAATTGCACACAAAGACGTCGCAGCCTCGGCAGTACTGGACGTAATCCGTGAAAATGCAGGCGAATGGCTCACAGATCTCAGGCTGTTTGACGTGTATCAGGGTAAAGGCATTGATCCTGATAGAAAAAGCCTTGCAGTTGGCTTGACCTGGCAGCATCCATCGCGCACTCTTAATGACGATGAGGTGAATTCGACGACGCAAAATATCCTCACCTCGCTCGAACAAAGGTTGAACGCCACGTTAAGGAAGTGACGTATGGGGGCTTTGACGAAAGCTGAGATGGCGGAACGTCTGTATGAAGAGCTGGGCCTGAACAAGCGGGAAGCCAAGGAATTGGTCGAACTGTTTTTCGAGGAAATCAGGCACGCTCTTGAAGACAACGAGCAGGTCAAATTGTCCGGTTTCGGCAATTTCGACCTTCGGGACAAACGCCAGCGGCCTGGCCGCAACCCGAAAACGGGGGAAGAAATCCCGATCACGGCTCGCCGTGTGGTCACCTTTCGTCCAGGGCAGAAGTTGAAGGCCCGAGTTGAGGCTTATGCTGGAACCAAGTCATAACGACGAACTACCCGTCATCCCGGGCAAACGCTACTTCACCATTGGTGAAGTCAGCGAGCTGTGTGCCGTAAAGCCACACGTGCTGCGCTACTGGGAGCAGGAGTTTCCTCAGCTCAACCCCGTCAAACGCCGCGGAAACCGCCGGTATTATCAGCGCCAGGACGTGCTGATGATCCGGCAGATCCGCGCGCTCCTTTACGATCAAGGTTTCACCATCGGCGGCGCACGCCTGCGTTTGTCCGGCGATGAAGCCAAAGACGACACGACCCAATACAAGCAGATGATTCGGCAGATGATTGCCGAGTTGGAAGATGTACTGGTGGTTCTCAAGAAATAAAAAGCAGCGTTTGAATACTTCCAGTTTTCAAAAGCTTGCGCTATATTCTTGAGCGTTCTTCGAGGTGAAGAACGAGTTGCAAAACCAGTCGGGGCGTAGCGCAGTCCGGTAGCGCACTAGCATGGGGTGCTAGGGGTCGAGTGTTCGAATCACTCCGTCCCGACCATATAAATCAAAGGGTTGCGAGATTTTATCTCGCGACCCTTTTTTATTTTTGATCGTTTTTACCCCTACAAAACTACTTGCTCTCGTTGGAATCCTCTCCTTTTCGGAGGAGGTGGAGACAAGGTTTCAGAGTGCCAATGTCCCTGCCCCTGTGTGCGATGTTTTCAAAGCTACAGCAGAGAATTGATGTCGGAAGGCGCTGCTGGCTATTACGGTGCACACTTCGGAAAAAACAATGAATGATAAAAGAGGGCAGGCTGGTTAGCGAAGCACTGGTAGCAGTGGTAGGACGGGTAAGTATTTGATAGAACGGTTGTTTACTCAGCGTAATTTTCCCGCCTCTCAGCGGCGAGACATTTCGTTCACCTAGGGTGGCCTCGGTGATGTCTATTGTTCAGGAGATGATGATTTGAGTAAGAAGGAAAATGTTGTACAGATCGCTATTGCTTTGGCGATGCATACTTATTTCGACAGGCCAGGCATGCCTAGGTTGGAGCTTTTTCCTCCCGTGCCTGTGCAGCAGGGGAACGGCCTTCGCAAATTCTGCGCTGACTTGGTCGCTCGATTGGGAAACGCTCGTATAATTTTGCTCGAGATCAAAGAGCTCCAATGTGAGACGGGTACATTGTTGGAGTTTGACGAGGGGCAACATGCGTCCTATTTACGATTTCAGGAGATAGGCGTACCCGTAGGCTATGCCTACAATGCTGACCCGCTGCTGGCCTATCATGCTGATCCTAGACCTGATGATTGGTCGATGTTGACGCTTTCCAGCGTTAATCACAGCTCTCCTTCCTTGCTGCCCCATGGTAACCCCTCGATATCGCAGCATAGCACCCTTCTTGAATGGCTGAAGGATGATCACGGCGAGGATGTCAGCGAACAGCTAGGACAGGTACATGGTGTATTCAGACGCGCTGACAGTCTGCGAAATGGGGTACTAGTGCTGCTTCATAGCATCGACGAGAATGTGCTCACTCAGCTCACCCCTGATGAACTGGAGGACGTTTTCAAATGTCTGGATAAAGGTTCATGGCTAGCTCCCGCACAGCAGCAAAGACTAAAGAAAATACTAGGCGCTTCGTCTCAGGTATTTAACGATTTTACCAGTCCACCGCTTAAGAAATCTAAGAAAACGCGCGGTCCCTCAGAGGGGGCATCGGGGCTCAGTAAGTAGGGTGTTCTACCAGCAAATAGTTATTGGGCGGAGCGGCAACCAGCAAATGTCCGGAGGCTTGGTGACGAGTGCGGCGCTTTTCGCCTTGCTCCAAAACCATCGGAATTGGCTGGCAATTGGCTGGTGATTGTTGGCGCCTATGCCGACTAGCTCCGGTTGCTGAGATTTCACTGACCCAGTCTGACTCCTCGCAAATCTTTGCCTTTCCTGAATTTTTGAAGGTTTGGAGATGGGGCTCTCTTGCCTCGGTATGTGGGTCAATTCAGCGTCGGCGTAAACACGAACGAAGCCGGCAAAGCAGAAATGTCCTCACGGTGTACTTGAAGGAGGGGCTCACTGAGCTTTGAAAGCCTGGGCGCCAACACAACAGGCAGATGCTGAAGCGCTCCCAAATTTCTCCGCTCTGATGGCAAACACCACTTGCACGTATGATGACTTTCTTCAGGCGGCACGCCCCATCTCTGATTTAGCCAATCAACGAGAGTGTAAATTCTATGTGCGACTGGCGAGTCAAATTCAAGGGGCAATGTACGCCGTCCTTACGGACTGAGACTCGACCGGTGAGTATCCGGCCGGCATCATTGGCGGTCAGCGACTCGAGTTCTTTGATGGTGATTTTGGCCATGAAATGGACTCCCCCTATTTTTACCCCCACAAAAACGTCAGCTCCTGATGGACGTTACTGGAGTCTCGTAGAGCAAAGCGCCGCTGGATCTCAAGTAAGTACTCGCTTGGGAAAATCCAGAGTAAAATTTTGGAAGCTTTCAAGAAGTATGAAAAAGGAGATGGGGTGCTAGGGGACGATTGTTCGAATCACTCCGTCCCGACCATATAATTCAATGACTTAGCCCAATCTGAAAAGGTTGGGCTTTTTCATGCTTGGGGAATTTTGAGGGGGCATCCCGATTCTTTCCTCAAGATGGTCAGCGGCAGTCCTAGTGAATTGATTGCCTTCGATGCGCACTCAGCCAAAAGCTGCGACGTCGGGCTGCGTGGGGTCATGCTGTCGTATACACACGACTGCATCAATGCATGCTAGATGTCGATGAAAGCCATTACTCCCGATGTTAGACGACATTGCTTCTAGAGTGTCGCGTCTGTGAGGGCGCCAATCAAATCTATTGCTCTACGACTTAGCACTTTCGAAATAGCGCTATAGTGCTGATGTTACTTTGTAGGTCTGGTATATAGAAGTATATAGGCCGTAAGTATCTTTGACGCCAAGAAATATCGAACTATAGTTTTTTTTGCAGCAGACAAAAATTCTATTTCCTGGTTGATGAGGTATCACTAAATGGAAAGTAAAATTCATGCAAATAAGGGCTGGCAGCGTATCGGGAAAATTCCATCGGCAGGCAATCTTTATGCAGATGGTACATGGTGCTTCAATACTCGCGAACGAGACGCCAGAACCTGTGATGCTAAAGGATATGGTGTAGGCAAGGGCAACTACTACATTATGAATATTGATAAGGGGGACAAGAAATATCCTTATAGCGGTGAGAAGGCAATAGTGGGGCAGGCAATATTTAGAGTCGGCGAGAATGGATCGCCAGAGGCGCTGGGTCTGCGAGGGGAGTTTAGGGGGGGTGAGGATGTGTGGATGATGATCAATGACACGTTCGACGGCCTTGATGACAATGACGGTTCCCTCCAACTCAGGTTTGTTCCGGCGGGAGGACGGTCGCTAGACCCGACAAACTCTCTCGGTGATCCCATCGGTACTCAATATCCAAAGGACACGTTCACGAACTAAGAATGATTGCGTGGTTCTTGGTGTTTCTATTCGTGCGGGATGATGATGTTCTCACGTTCCAATAGTTTTCGTTCGATTTAACTTTTCTGGCTGTGCAGTTGTTGGGTTTTTCTGGTGCTACAAATCAATAAAATCGGGGGGTGGGGCGAGCACAAACAGGAGGTGCCGCTAAGCGACTATCAGAGTCACTCTGTCCCGGTCGTTTAATTCATTTAAAAAGGCCAATGCATTCTGTATTGGCCTTTTTAGTGCGTGTCTCTTTATGATATGCCAGCGCGGCTAACTTGTAGTCATTGGCAATCACCATTGACGATCAGGTACGGGTTGATTCTAAGCGTGAAACACCATTAAAAATCAGAGATCGCCTCTGCACGAGAATTGATGCCTTCCTCGACATCTGATTCCTCCCGTCTATGCGTAGTAAAGGTTCAGCGCAATCAGCTCAAACACAGCCACAAATACGCAGAACGCAACGAATCTTCGGGTAAACACCCGGCGAGGCTTTTCATAGCCTTGATAGTTACTGAATGCGCTGCAAAGGTTTCCCAGAAAATCAATAAAGTCCATCAATCCTGCATCCTCGCCTGCGTGCTTCATGCATTTAGAAAAGCCCTGGCACACGCCAAGGCTTTTTCGTTGCTGACGCCACCGCCGATAAAACTCAGGACGATCCAACCCTGCCGTCCCGCACCTGCATCAGTGCAAACCCCAGAAGATTCAGGCCTTTCCACAGATTTGGATCGTTCACATCTGCGTGATCCTGCGCGAGCCCAATTCCCCAAATGGCATCAACCGGGCTCGCTTCGACAATGACCCGAGATCCAGTGCGCATCAGGTATTCGTTCAGCTCCGGGTTTTGGGAAAACTTGGCTTGGTTTGCCCGGACGACGATGTCGTATCGGTGTTGCCGCCAGAGTGGGTCGTTGAACCCGTGCACCTTGCGGCCGAGGGCTTTGGCGGCGTTCGGGGTCGGGGCCAGCAGCACTTGTGCACGAATTTCCTGATCGTCGAACAAGGCTGCCTTCTCGGCCATCATGAAGTGTTCGGCTGTCGGGTAGCGTTGCCCCTCGACAACGAATTCGGCTTCGTACCACTGGCTGAAGCACGAAGCCGTGACGGCGTCTTTGCTTCGCTGGTGTCCCCAGAAAAAGGTGAAATCCAGAGGCTCTCCAGCGTTGAAGCGAGCGCGTAGATCTTCGAGAAGTTTAGAGTCGTGCAATGAGATTTCCTCGGTAACTGACGTTCGACGTTACCGTTGCTGCGCGTGTCAGGGCAATACGCAATATCGCCCAGAGACTAATCCAGTGGGCCCAAAACCTGGCGGTAGTGTTCTTCGCCTTGAAGCGTCTGCCGGGTCAGGCGGATTTCCAGGCCTTGGGGGTTTTCTTTGCGGTTGCCGCTGAGCTGGCGCCATCCTATTTCCGGTTCCCAGACGCGCACTTGCAGATCGCTGATGCTGTCGAGTACCGCCACTGCCTGTCTCGGCGCAGGCAACGGGTAGTGATCACGTGGCGTGGCGGCGGCGCGGTACAGGGTTTGATCTTTCAACCACCAGCGCACGCGCTGCAAGCCGTTCTGCGAGGTGGCTGCACTGCGGATCACGTCAAGACGAAAGCGCTGGTCGTCGGCACTGCGCACGCTGATTGCCGCTGGCTGCTCGGATCGTTCGTCATCGTTGTCGTTCAATAGTGGCTCGCGCAGTTCGATGCTGGCGCGCAAGGCGATATCTCGTTCCAGTTGATGCAGCGTGCGCAGCAGTGCTTCGGTGTGTTCGGTGCTCGCCTGCAGGTGCGTGTCGGCGCGGGTCACGCTGTCCAGACCGCGCCAGGCAATCAGGCTGACGATCGCCATGAGCAGGATCGCGACCATCACTTCGATCAGGGTAAAACCCTCTTGCCGGTTATTCATGGCTGGTTGGCCAAGGTCAATTTGCCCGTGGCGGTACGTTGCACGGTGAGCGTGTTCTGGCCGTCCGAGAGTTGCAGTTGCACGGGGGAATCGAACCACTCGGCGTTCAGTATCAGCGGCTGTCTGGGTGTCACTCGCACCTTCAGCGATGGCGTTTCCCAGTGACGAGGGCGCAGTTGCGGATCGGCGAGAAAGTGATCCAAGCTTGGGCCTTGTTCATTGCGACGACTGAAATGAAAGCCGTTTTTGTCCGCCAGCCAAGTGATCGGGCGTCCATCGGCGAGGGCTTCGGCCTGGGCAATTTGCAGCAACTGGATCAAGCGATTGGCGTCCTTGCGCAGCAGTTGCGCCGGGTCAGGCTTGATACTCAGGCTGACGGCGGCGCTGGCAATACCGATGATGATCAACACCACCATCAATTCGATGAGGGTGAAGCCCGTTTGTCTGTCCTTGGTCATACCGCAACGTTCCTTCGTTGTGAATCCATCCTGGCGGATTCGAACCTTCAATCCGGATAGAAAAGCGAATGTTGTCCTGTAGACTGCGGCGCAGGACAACAGGGAGGTTGGGTCTTGGCATTTATTTTTCGCATATCCGCAACGCAGCTTGTGCAATCGGCGGCGCTGATCGCTGCACTCGCAGGGGGACTGTTCTGGTCTGCGCTGTTGCTGACGCGGGCACAATCCCACGTTCCGGCGGTGGCACCCCAAGTGTTGTCGACGCGCGCCGACACAGCGGCTTTGCAGTGGTTTTCCAACCAGCCCGCACCGTTGGCTATCAAGGTTTCCGGAGTGTTGGCAGGGGCGCACGCCGCGGTGGCAATTCTGAGTCTCAACGACGGTCCGCCGCGCAGTTTTCGGGTGGGTGATCGCTTGACCCAGGGTGTGCGCGTGATAGCCATTGAACAGGATGCGGTGGTCATTGAGCGTGGCGCAGAACAGAGCCGATTAAAAGTCAGCACGCTGCCAGACTCCCCATCACTGCCTCGGCTGACTCGACCCTGAGCGGTGTCATTGGCGCTTTTCCTGCGGCCGGCCGAGTAAGGTTTCGAGTCGCGCCAGGGGCGGTGCCTGACGTTCGCGATCGGAAACCAGCAGCGTCACGCGCATCAGTCGTCCATCGGTGCTCCGGGTCATGCGTTGATCACAGCGCAGTCGCAGGCGACCTTGATCACAGTCGAAGGTTTTCAGTCCCGGGGCAAAATCTTCCTCCAGACGCAGTTCGGCGAGTCGGGTCTGCGCCGCCAGCAAAGCGATCGAGCGATCGCGCAACAGGCCATTGCTCTGGGTCATCAGGCCCGCAACGCGAACGGCCGCAGACATGGCCACGGCGATGATTGCCAAGGCCACCAGAACCTCGATGAGGGTGAAACCTCGCTCCTTGCGCAACGCTTCCATGCTTGTCTCTGCGGTTGAAACCGGCCCGCAGAATAACACCCGTCCTTTGGCGAATGTGCAGAAAAACAGTGCGTTAATGATTGTTGTACGATGACTGGCTTTTGTTACACTGCGCGCCGAATGTAATCATGCCAAGGAAGGTTGAAATGGATTTCGTGCGCGTCAAATCTCAGTCCGCAGGCCGTCGAGGCCAGCAGGGTTTCACCCTGATCGAAATCATGGTGGTGGTGGTCATCCTCGGCATTCTGGCGGCGATGGTCGTGCCCAAAGTGCTCGACCGACCTGATCAGGCCAGGGCCACCGCTGCGAAACAAGACATCGCCGGCCTGATGCAGGCGCTCAAGCTTTACCGCCTCGACCACGGCACTTATCCGACGCTGAATCAGGGGCTCAAGGTGTTGGTGGAGCGTCCGGCGGATGCGAAAAACAGCAACTGGCGCTCTTATCTGGAACGCTTGCCCAACGACCCGTGGGGTCGTCCTTACCACTATCTGAATCCTGGCGCGAACGGTGAGATCGACATCTTCTCTCTCGGCGCCGACGGCCAACCCGACGGCGACGGCGTCAATGCCGATATTGGTTCCTGGCAGCTCTGAGAGCGGCCATGAAATCATCCTCGCCACAGGCGCAGAAACAGCGCGGCATGGCCATTATCAGCGCCTTGCTGATTGCCGCCGTGGTTGCGGTGATCGCCGCTGGCATGCTCACCCGGCAGAGCGTCTTTACCCGTTCTCTTGAAGCGGAACAGTCCCGAGTGCAGGGCGCTGCCGCGTTGTTGGCGGGGCTGGAACTCAGTCGGCAACTGCTCAGGGACACGCGTCAACAGGACGCGTTGACCCGGCTCGATCAACCTTGGGCGCAGCCTGTCAAAAGCCATTTGTTGAGTTCGCCGGGGGGCGGTTTCGAGGGGCGCATCGAGGATCAGCAGGGCAAGTTCAATCTGCGCAATTTACTCAGCAATGAGCGCGTCGATGGCGGACAGTTGCGCAGCTTCGAACGGCTCTGCGAAATGATCGGAATCGATGCTGCCCTCAGCCAGCGCATCAGCCAGCGAGTCATTGCCTCCTACCCGAGAATGCCAGACCTGCAAGCCGCCGGGCCGAGTATGGCGCAGACGGGTTTCGACGGCGTCCGTGCGACGTCGCCGAGTGCGCGTCGAAGACCCTTGCCGGCCACTCAACCGATGTTACGCAGCCTTGATGATTTACGTGGCCTCGAAGGCATGAACGAGCAACTGCTTGGGCGCTTGAATCAGTATGTCAGCCTGATTCCAGCCAAGACCTGGGTCAACGGTAATACTGCCAGCGCCGAGGTATTGGTGGCGGTGGTGCCGGGGTTATCGCTTGCGCAGGCCAGGGCCGTGGTGGTGGAGCGCGATCGGGGCCAGTGGTTCATCAATCGCGGGGACTTCGTCAACCGTCTGCACTTGCCGCATCTGACCGTCGACGGACTGAACGTCGGCATCAGCAGCGATTGGTTTCTGCTGCGCGGACACGCGCGTCGTGACCAGCGCCGCGTCAGCCTGGATGCGTTGCTGCATCGACCCGCCGACGACCTGCCGAAAGTGGTCTGGTCGAGGCTCGGCGTATGACTCGTATGCGCGTCGCCTTGCCGCCGCTGGCGGGTTTGACCTCAGACTCTGAGGTTGAATTTGCGCGTCTGGATCGGCACGACCAGGTCAGTCAGACCGGTGTCAGTACGCTGTTGCTGATTGAACAGGAGTGGCCGTTACAGCCCGTCGAATTTTTTCTGCATCCGGCGGACAGCGTACTGACCAGTTTGCAGTTGCCACCGCTGACGCCGGTGAAAATCGATGCGGCGGTGAAGTGTGCCGCGCAGGCGCTGATTCTGGGTGGCACTGAACAAATGTACGTTGCACACAGTGCTCGTGAGGTCTCGGGGCAAGTGGCGCTGGCCTGGCTCGCGCAGTCATCCCTGGATCGTTTCGGGCTGTTATTGGCTCAGCACCGATTGAAGCTGCGAGGCCTTTACCCGGCGCCTTACGCTTTGCCGGTGCCAGCGCAGGGGCAGGTCAGCGCCTGCGTGTTGGACGGGCAATTGCTGCTGCGCTTCAGTCGCGCGCAGGCTTCGGTAGAACCGTTGGTGCAGGAGCGTCTGGATGAACTCGTCACCAGTGGTCGCGGCTTGCAGTGGGTCGGCGCGGATGCTCCTGCAACAGTCTTCGAACCACGACCTGCGGAGCAGCGCTGGTGTGGCGTTGCGCCGGGATGGGGGTTGCATGCAGGCATCGGCAAGGCGGCCGGACACACCATCGGTTGGGGCAGGGCAGTCTGCTGTTGTGCCTTGGCGATGGTTGTCTGGGTGTCTGGGCTGAACCTTTACGCGGCCCGTGAAGTGACCCAGGGCGAGCAGCTCAAGGCGCAAATGAGCCAGCGGGTGAAGCAGGCTTTTCCAGAATTACCGGTGATCCTCAATCCGTTGCAGCAGGCTCGCCAGCAATTGGCAGCCCGGCACAGCGGTGGGACGGCCGACGCGAATCACGGGTTTGCCTATCTGGTGCAACACGCCGCAAGCGCGCTGCCGTTTATGGCGGGCAGCGTCCAGCGCATGATCTTTGAGCAGGGACGTTTGCAGTTGGAGTTGGCTGCCGATACAGCGCAGGCACCCGCCGATGGCGCATTGTCGGGAGCGCTGACGCAGCCCGGGGTGGTCGCCAGACGCGAAGACAACGTGTGGATTTTCAGCCCGCAGGTTGAGCCGGCAGCAGTTGAGGACGATGCCGTCATGGACAGTGACGATGAATAATCTACTGGCGATCTATAGGGCTCGCTGGCTGCTGCTGCGTGCACAGATTCATCGGCATTGGGCGCCGCTGACCTTGCGCGAAAAACGCCTGGTCGCGGGCACCGCATTGATGTTGGGGGGCGTGCTGATCTGGCTGCTGTTCGTCCAGCCACCGCTGAAAAAGATTGAACATTGGCAGACCGAAACGCCGAAGTTGCGTGGCCAGGCCGAAGCGCTGGATCTGTTGTTGCGCGAGGTGGCGACAGGGCCCATTGGGCAAAACGTCGAGCGGTCATTGCAGCAATCTCTCGATGGCAGCGGGCTGCTTGGTCACTACCAGTTGCAGGCAATTGGCACCGCTTGGCTGTTGACGTTCGAGGATGCGCCCGCTGATGCCGCCATCAGTTGGCTGTTAATCCACCCCGTGCAGTTTTCACTTGAAGTGGTCGAGGCTCGTTTGCAGCGTGCAGACGCAGCCAAGGTCGACGATACGGCCGGCACTTTGTCAGGCACCGTTCGCATGGATCAGGCGCTGGGCGCTAAGGAAG
>NZ_CDROCK010000063.1:0-38208 GCF_977020205.1 Pseudomonas sp. AIG
CATTAACAACATCAATCCCTGTGGGAGCGAGCCTGCTCGCGAAGGGGCCAGTCAGGGCAATGAATAATCAAAATTTTCCCAGAACTCCAACTCCACCCCCGCACCATCTTCAAGCAGATATGAAAAAGCCCTCGTCACCGAGGGCTTTTCATTAACACGGTTACATCGACCAATCAGATCTTGCCAGCGCCAGCCTTGGCCTTAACGTCGGCCGCGACTTTGTCCGCGTTCAGCGGGGTGTAGCTGTAAGGCGGGGTCCAGCCGATGTTGGTGCCCCACTTGCAGGTCAGCAAGGTGCCATTGAGCGTAGAACCCTGATCAAGGTAGGCGCTGCCACCGTAGTCGCCGGCGATTTTGTCGCAGCCGCTGATGCCGGAGATTTCGAACGCGTTTTTCTCGGAGAAAATCTTCGAGCTCTTGCCCACACCGTGCGCGTAACTGAACGGGTAGACCTTATGGCTGGTGCTGCCCACGTGATAGTTGTTATACAGATGCACCTGGCCGAAGCGAACGCGTGGTGCGCGGGCGGAGATGTTTTCGAACAGGGTATTGTGGATCGTGACCTTGAGCTTGCCATCATCGGTGGTGCGGCTGTCGCTGGAACCGATCAGGTTGTTCTTCTCGTGCGATTTGAACGCCGAGTAGGAAATGGTCACGTAGTTGGCACCGTTTTTTACGTCCAGTGCGCCGTCGTGGTGTTGCTTTGGACGACCGTTGGCAGTGCCGTTCTGGTCATCGGTGCGGCGGCCATCGGTGAAGGTGACATGGTCGACCCACACATTGTTGGCGCCTTCGATGGTCAGCCCGTCGTACTCGGAGTTCCAGTTGCCGGCGCTGCCGTCATTGGCGTCCCAGATCGGCTCCGGGTCCCACGGGTTTTCGATGGTGATGTTGCGGATGATCACATCGTTTTCCTTGGCATAGAAGAAACCCTCGCGGATCTCCGCCGTGCTGCTCGTACCGACGATGGTCGTCTTGCCCGGGATATCCAGACGGCCGCGCTTTTTCATATCGGCAGTCGTCGTATAAGCTTTGCCTTCGCTGATGTCGATAGGCCCGGTAATCTTGATGATGCGACCGTTGGTGCCGACCGAAGCGCTGAGTGCGGCTTTCAGTTCGGCAGCGTTCTTCACGGTGTAGATGTTGTTGGCTGCCGCTCTGGAGCCACCCTTGGTGCCACCGTTTTGCGTGGCCCAGCCAGTCGTTGCAACATCCAGCCAGATATCGGCCGCTTGTGCAGGAAGGCTGGAAAACAGCAGGCTGCCGACGATGGCGCTGGCGAGTTTGCAGGCCGTGAAGGTTGTTGGTTTTGTCATGAGTAATCAGATCCTTGATTAACTTGAGTGTTTTACACGCGATGTCTCGACGTGTTTCTCGAGCGGACGTCCTTATCGCCAGTGCAGCGAATCGAACGTCCGCTACATGAGAAATCCTATCATGCGAACTGGTGCGTTGTCGTACAACTGAATGGGCTATGATGCGTAATTATTCGAAAATTCGAGATTTTTGTTGCTGATGGACAGATCCAACGCCACACCCAATGTTCGTCGCCGGCATCGCAGCCTGGCGGAGGACCTGGTCACCGAGCTGTCCCGACGCATTTGCAGCGGCGAACTCGCGCGCGCGACGAAGCTGCCGACTGAATCTCAGGTCATGGCCGAGCACGGTGTCAGTCGCACGGTCGTGCGCGAGGCGATATCGCGTCTGCAGGCGGCAGGCCTGGTGGAGACCCGTCACGGTATCGGCACCTTCGTCCAGGACATTCCCAGCCCGAGCGGTTTTCGCATTGATCCGGACAGCATCGTCACGCTTCAGGATGTCTTGGCGGTGCTTGAATTGCGCATCACTTTGGAGGTCGAGGCCGCCGGCCTGGCGTGTGCGCGGCGTACCGATGAGCAGCTGCAACTGATGCGTGATTCGCTGGACGCCATCAATTCCCGCGCCGTCAGTGTCGATTACGCCGTGTCGGCGGATTTCCAGTTCCACCAGCAGATTGCGCTGGCCACCGGCAACCGCTATTTCACCGACATCATGCTGCACCTGGGCGCGAACATTCTGCCGCGCACACGCCTGCATTCCAAGCGCCTGGAGAACGACCGCAAGGAGCCCTATCTGGAACGCCTCAGTCGCGAGCATGAAGACATTTACATTGCGATTGTCCGGCGTGACTCCGACGCCGCGCGCGCAGCCATGCGTTTGCATCTGTCCAACAGCCGCGAGCGTCTGCGCCGTGCCTACGAAGCTGCGGACGCGGCGGCGTTGAACGTCTGAAGCCTCAGGCGCGGGCCTTGGGTTCGGGCAGGCCTTGAACGCCCGGGTTGAGGGCAAAGACTCCGCCCGCCAGCGGCTGATCGGTGAGATCGATGCCTTGCGGGCGAATCGAGGTGACAAACAGGGTATCGAGCCGAGGGCCGCCAAAGGCACACATCGTCGGTTTCTTTACCGGTACCGGCAGCGCGCGATCCAGCTTTCCCTGCGGGGTAAAGCGCAGCACCAGGCCGGCATCAATTGCGCAGATCCAGTAACAGCCGTGTGAATCGACGGCCGCTCCGTCCGGTCGGCCGGGGTGGTCGTTCATGTCGACGAACAGGCGGCGGTTGTGCGGCGTGCCGCTGTCGATGTCGTAATCGAAGGCCCAGATCAGTTGCCGGCTCGGGTGCGAGTCGGACAGGTACATGGTGCGGCCGTCGGGGCTGAACGCCAGGCCGTTGGGCACCACGAGTTCCTCCAGTTGCGGCGCCAGCACCGATACATCATTCGGGTTTTGCGCGTCGTAGCGATACAGCGCGCCGACTGCCTCGGCGCCCATGGCGGTTGGCATCGAGCTGGCCCAGAAGCGTCCCTGACGATCGCAGCGACCATCATTGAAACGCATGCGCGGGCGGGCGTGCTCGACGCCGATGAGCTTTTCCGCAGCCAGACGTCCGTCAGCCTGCGGGCGCAGTTTGAACAGACCACTTTCCTGCGCGCCCAGCCAATGTCCCGCTTCGCTGCGGGCGATACAGGCGAGCATTTCGTCCGCCTGCCAGCAGTCGGTCTGGCCGTCGAGTTGCCAGCGATGCAAGCGGCCGGCCGGAATATCCACCCAATACAAGGCATTTTCGTCGGCTTGCCAGACCGGGCTTTCACCGGTGGCGTTGCGCGCATCGACAATCAGTTCGGCAGTCATGAGTGCGTCTGCGCCGGCGTTTCAAACGGACCCGCAGCGGTAAAGGCGCCGCCCTGATACAAGCGGTCGGGATGGTCGGCGGCGAGTGCCGGTTGTTGTTCGACTTTTGCGCGAAAGGCTTCGGAACTGTCCAGCGGTGCAAAGCCCAGGTGCGCGGCGTACCGGTTGTTCCACCACTGATCACGGTTGGCGGACACTCCGTACACCACGCTGTGCCCGACATCGCTGGCCAGCAGTGCGCGGGCGATCAGGTGCTGCAGATCGGTATAGCTCAGCCAGGTCGCCAGCATGCGCAGGTTGCGCGGTTCGGGGAACGAGGAGCCAATGCGCAGGCTTACGGTTTCGATGCCATAGCGGTGGAAATAGAACGTTGCCAGGTCCTCCCCGTAAGCCTTCGACAAGCCGTAATAACCGTCCGGGCGCCGCGGCGAATGGGCGTCGATCTGTTCGTCCTGCGAGTAGAAACCGGTGACGTGGTTGGAGCTGGCGAACACGATGCGCTTGACCCCGTGCAGGCGCGCGGCTTCATAAACATGAAAGGTGCCGCGAATATTCGCCTCGAGAATTTCTTCGAAGGATCGCTCCACCGAGATCCCGCCCAAATGCACGATGGCATCGACGCTCTCGACCAGCGCGGCGACAGCGGCTTTGTCGCTCAGATTGCAGTTGATCACTTCGTCATGCGCGCCGCGGCTCGGTGCCATCGCACTGATGTCCGAGGCGCGGACGATGTCGGCGTGAACCTGCAGGGTTTCGCGCAGAATCTGGCCGAGCCCACCGGCGGCACCGGTCAGCAGAATACGGTTGAAGGGTTTGGCTTGCGTAGCATGTGTGGTCATGGTCGGGTCTTCCATTACGCGGTGGTGAAAGGGGATGGGCGGCGGGGTGTCTGCCCGACAAGCGATGCGCGCTCGCCAGGCAAAACCAGTGCGCGGCTTACATGAAGTTGTATTGCACGCCCAGACGCCAGCGAGCCTGGCGGTCGGGTGAGGTGGAGTCGACTTTGATGTCGCCGATTTCCATGAAGGGTGCCCATTGTTTGGTGAGCTTGTATTTGACGATCAGGTTCTGTTCGTAGTCGCTCTTCTTGTTGTCGTAGCGGATGTAGTCGGTCTTGAAATAGATGAACTGATATTCGTAAGCCCACTTGTTGGCTGGCGTGTAGCCGAGCCAGCCTTCGAAGCGGTGGGTGGTCTGGTCATCCTTGTAGTGATCGGGCATGTCTTTGTTGACCTGATCGCGATCGAGTTTGCGCAGATCCAGGCGATAGCGCGTCGCTACGTAAAAGGCGTCGTCGATTTTGTAGTTGTACTTGAGGCCGAACTTGTAGGCGGTCGCATCCTTGGAGCTGTCCATCTGAAACGCCGGGGTCAGCGTCGACTGCGCGCTGAGCTTGTAGTTGTAGCTCACGGTGAACTCATGCCCGTTGTTGACCATGTTGTCGTAGGCGACATCTTTGCGGTCACCGGCCGTGCGGTATTTCATCTCCGCCTCAAACCCCAGTCCACTGTCCAGGCGGTAATTGAGCTTGATTCGGTCGGCGTGGGCGCTGTCCTCCTCGGTGTACTGGTGGCGGTAGTTGAGGCTGGCAGAGTCAGCGTGGGCAGTGAAGGGCAGGCCGAGGGCCGCGACAGTGACGAGCGTGCGTAGGGTGGTGTTCATACGGTCTTCTTTTTTGTTTTTGTTAGGGTCGTTTGACGAGTACTACAGGCACCGCGATGTTGCGTATGGCTCTCATTTGAGGCGCAGATATAAGTTATCGTACGACAAGATGACTCGTCTACGTGATTTTGCTGGTTTGGAAACATATTGATACATATATGCCCTGTAAATAGGGGTCTAAAGCAAGTCCTGTTATTCCGTAGTCATCTTTAAATAGGGCGCTTTGCTGGACGTTTAGCCGCAAAGGCTTCGATTCGAAGAGGTGTTATTGGGTCTTTTCAAGTGTTGTACGATGACCTATGATCGGTCGCAACCGACGACACTCCTGTCACAAATCCAATAAGAAGGCTCAAGACGTCCATGAGAATCACAGCAGTCAACGCCCAGGTTTTTTCCTATCCCACCCGCCGCGCAGTCGACAGCGCCGGTCATGCTCATCCCGGCGATGTCAGTCAGGCGCAAATGGCGTTGCTGCGCATCCAGACCGAAGACGGCAAGGAGGGTTACGCCCTCGGTGCGCCGGAACTGATTCGTCCTTATGTGCTGGATGGTTTTGTGCGCAAGGTGCTGGTCGGGCAGAACGCCTTTGATCGCGAAAAGATCTGGCATGACCTGGCGCATTGGCAGCGTGGCAGCGCCAGCCAGTTGACTGATCGCGCGCTGGCGTTGGTCGAGCAGGCGTTGTGGGATTGGGCAGGGCGCAAACTCGGGGTGCCGGTGCACAAGTTGATCGGCGGTTTTCGCGACAAGGTGCCGGCGTACGGCTCAACCATGTGCGGCGATGAACTGCCTGAGGGCCTGGCGACGCCGGAAGACTACGGACGCTTTGCCGAAACGCTGGTCAAGCGCGGCTACAAGGCGATCAAGTTGCACACCTGGATGCCGCCGGTCTCGTTCGCGCCGAGCCCGCGCATTGACGTCAAAGCCTGCGCCGCAGTGCGCGAAGCGGTGGGCCCGGACATCGCCTTGATGCTCGACGGTTATCACTGGTACAGCCGCACCGAAGCGCTGTACATCGGACGCGAACTGGAAAAACTCGACTTCGCCTGGTTCGAAGAGCCGATGATGGAAGAGTCCGCCGAATCCTATGCCTGGCTGGCGGGGCAACTGGACATTCCGGTACTCGGGCCGGAAACCCTGTCCGGCAAACACCTGAGCCGGGCCAGTTGGGTCAAGCACGACGTTTGCGACATCCTGCGTGCCGGCGTCGCCGGTGTCGGCGGGATCGGGCCTTGCCTGAAAGTTGCACACATGGCCGAGTCGTTTGGCATGGACTGCGAAATCCATGGTAACGGCGCAGCCAACCTGACGGTGGTCGGCGCGATCAAGAACTGCACCTGGTACGAGCGCGGCTTGCTGCACCCGTACCTGGATTACGACGAGGTGCCGGCGTACCTCAAGCGCCTGGTCGACCCGATGGACAGCGACGGTTTTGTGCATTTGTCCGACCTGCCGGGTCTGGGCGAAGACATCGACTTCAACTTCATCGAGATGAACACGCTTAAAAGCTTCTGACGTGTACGCGGGCTGCCCGGTGCATGCCGGGCTGTCCGAGAGCCCTATAAATATAAGAAAGGCACTCTCGCTATGAACATTCTTCCTTCGCTGTGGGCGCGGGTTCTGGCGGCTACCCTGACGGTGACCGCGCTACCTGCCGTCCATGCCAAAACCCCGGCCGATCAATTGATCGTCGGCATGAGCATGATCAATCTGCTGTCCCTCGACCCGGCAGCCGCCACCGGCCTGGACGTGTCGGAGGTCAATGCCAATCTCTATGACATGTTGCTGGTGCAAGACGTCGCTGCGCCGGATCAGCTGTTGCCGGCACTCGCCGAGCGCTGGCAAGTCAGCGACGATCGCAAGACCCTGACGTTCAATCTGCGCCAGGGCGTGCAATTTCAATCGGGCAACCCGTTGAGCGCTGAAGACGTCGCCTGGTCGTTGCAGCGCGTGCTCAAACTCAATCTCGCATTGGCGTCGACCTGGAAGGCTTACGGTTTTACTGCCGACAATGTCGAGCGTTCGATGCGCGCGACCGATGCCAATACCTTCGTCATTGAATTGCCGCGACCCACCGATCCGCAGTTGGTGCTCAACACGCTGGCGACGTCGCCAAGTGCCTTCATTCTCGACCGCAAAAAAGTCCTCGAACATCAGAAGAACAATGACCTGGGCGCCGCCTGGCTGGTGACGCACGCCGCCGGCAGTGGTGCCTTCGTGCTCAATGACTGGCGCGCCAACGACGTGATTCTGATGAGCCGTTTCGACGGTTACTGGGGTGGCCCGGCCAAGCTCAAACGCATTGTCATGCGCAACATGACCGAGTCGCAGTCGTTGCGTCTGATGATCGAGCGGGGCGACCTCGACATTGCCAAAGGCATGTCGGCGCCGGACATCCAGGCCTTGCAGAAAAGCGACAAGGTCCGCACGCAAACTCTGCAACGCGGCACGCTGTACTACGTCGCACTGAGTGTGAAGCAGCCGATGTTCGCCGACGCGCGCGTGCGCAAAGCCGTGCGCTCGTTGATCGACTATCAAGGCATCAACCAGACCGTCATGCCGCACTACGGCGTGATCAATCAGCGCCCGATGCCGTTGGGACTGGCCGCGCGCCTGCCGGATCCCGGTTATCGGCTGAATGTCGATGAGGCCAAAAAACTCCTCGCCGAAGCCGGTTACCCGAACGGGTTCAAGACCAGTATTCGCGTGCTGGCCGAGCCGCCCTTCATCAATATCGCCTCCAATCTGCAATCGACGCTGGCGCAGGCCGGGATCGAAGCCAGCATCATCACCGGCACCGGTAACCAGATCTACGGCGCCATGCGTGAGCGCAGTTTCGACATCATCGTCGGCCGTGGCGGTGGTGGCGCCGAACGTCATCCCCATTCGAGCCTGCGCACGCTGGTGTACAACCCGGATAACCGTGACGAAGCCAAACTGAGCAACTTCCAGGGCTGGCGCACTTCGTTCTACAGTCCCGAGTTGAATCAGTTGATCGAGAGTGCCGAAGTCGAGCCCGATGCGCAGAAACAACTGGCGCAGTATCAGGACATCCAGCAGCAACTCGATCAGCAAGTGGGCGCGATTCTGCCGGTCTCGCAGATGACCGACACGGTGCTGGTCTACGCCGATGTTGCCGATTTTCAAGGGCACACGGCCGCGACCACGCGCTACAAAGACGTCTACAAAAAACGCTGAAATGCACGGATGAACTTCGCGTGCCGGGTGCACCGGTGACCGTTTTATCAGGAGCTGACTATGTTTGTTATGACTGCCTCTGCCATGGGCGCCCGCGCCTCCAATACTGCGCGGCGTGCCAGCACGGTACTGGTGACGTTACTGGGCCTGTTGGCGCTGACGTTTATCATCGGTCGGGTGATGCCGCTCGATCCGGTGCTGGCGGTGGTCGGGCCGGACGCCGACAGCTCGACCTACGATCAGGTGTACCGGGCGATGGGGCTGGACAAGCCAATCTGGACCCAGTTCGGCCTGTACCTCAATGACTTGCTGCACGGCAATTTCGGTAACGCGCTGTTGACCGGGCACCCGGTGCTCGATGACATCCGCCGAGTGTTCCCGGCCACCATCGAACTGGCGACCCTGGCCATCCTCTTCGGTGTGCTGATCGGTTTGCCGCTGGGCGTCTGCGCGGCGAGCAATCAGGGGCGACTGGGCGATCATGTCGCGCGAGTGATTACCCTGTTCGGCTATTCCACGCCGATTTTCTGGCTGGGCATGATGGGCCTGCTGGTGTTCTACGCCTGGCTCGGCTGGGCCGGGGGCGCCGGTCGCATCGACCTGGCGTACGACGGCATGGTGCCCGAAGTCACCGGGCTATTGCTGATCGATTCGAGCCTGGCCGGTGATTGGGAAGCCTTCGCCAGCGCCTTGCGCCACATCGTTTTGCCGGCGCTGATCCTCGGGCTGAATTCGGTGGCTTACATCAGTCGGATGACCCGCAGCTTCATGCTCGAGCAACTGTCCCAGGAATACATCATCACCGCTCGGGTCAAGGGTTTGTCGCGCCGCCAGGTGGTCTGGGGTCACGCCTTTCGCAACATCCTCGTGCAACTGCTGACAGTGGTGGCGCTGGCTTACGGCTCGCTGCTCGAAGGCGCGGTGCTGATCGAAACGGTCTTTGCCTGGCCGGGTTTCGGCCAGTACCTGACCAGCAGCCTGATGCTCGGCGACATGAACGCGGTGATGGGCTGTGTGCTGGTGATCGGTTTGATTTTTGTCGCGCTCAACCTGATCAGCGATGCCTTGTACAAGGTCTTCGACCCGCGCACCCGTTAACGCGCCTGGCTGCGGCACTAAAACTATAAAAACAAGGATTTTTCAATGACGACTGCATTTACCAAACTGCACGCCGGCCTGTTGGCGGCGATCCTGGCGCTGGTGCCGATGACCCAGGCCAGCGCCAAGACGCCGGCCGATCAACTGATCGTCGGCATGAGCATGGTCAACCTGTTTTCCATCGATCCGGCCAACGCGCCAGGCCTCGACGCTTCCGGCGTCAATGCCAATCTTTACGACACCCTGGTCAAGCGAGATCAGGGCAATCCTGAACAGCATCTGCCGCAACTGGCCGAGCGCTGGACGATCAGCGACGACGGCAAGCAGATAACCTTTCATTTGCGCCAAGACGTCAAGTTTCACTCCGGCAATCCGCTGACCGCTGAAGACGTGGCCTGGTCGCTGTACCGAGTGATGAAGCTCAACTTCGGCCTGGCCACGACCTGGAAAGCCTACGGTTATAACGTCGACAACATCCAGTCACTGATTCGCGCCAGCGATGCCCACACGTTGGTCATCGACTTGCCGCAAACCATGGATCCGCTGTTGTTGATCGACTCGCTGGCGATCTCGCCGAGCGCGGTGGTGATCGATCGCAAAACAGCGTTGGCGCATGAGAAAAACAATGATCTCGGTGCTAACTGGCTGGTGACCAACGAGGCCGGCAGCGGCCCCTTTGTGCTGAGCAAATGGACCGCGAACGACTCGCTGTTGCTGACCCGCTTCGACGGTTATTGGGGCGGTGCTGCCAAGCTCAAACGGGTGGTGGTGCGGCACATGACCGAATCGCAATCGCTGCGCCTGATGCTGGAACGCGGAGACCTCGATCTGGCGTATGGCATGGCCGCGCCGGACATCCGCGCCATCGACGGTTCGGAAAAAATCCACGTGCAGTCACTGCCGCGCGGCACCATGTACTACGTCGCGCTGAGCATGAAACAGCCTGAATTTGCCAATCCCAAAGTGCGCGAAGCGGTGCGCAACCTGATCGACTACAAGGGCCTCGACCAACAGGTGATGCCGTATTACGGCAAGCTGAATCAGCAGCCGATGCAACTCGGTCTGGCGGCGCGCCTGCCGGATCCGGGTTATCACATGGACGTCGCCAAGGCGAAAAAACTCCTCGCCGAAGCGGGTTATCCGGACGGCTTTACCACGACCATTCGCACATTGTCAGAGCCACCCTTCATCGACATCGCCGCGCGCCTGCAAGCGACGCTGGCCGAGGGCGGGATCAAGGCCAGCATTGTCAACGGCACTGGCAACCAGGTGTACGGCGCCATGCGTGCGCGCAACTTCGACATCATCGTTGCGCGTGGGGCTGAGCGCTATCCGCATCCGTATTTCAGCCTGCGCACGTTTGCCTACAACCCCAACAACAGTGATGACGCTGGCCTGCCGAATTTCCAGGGCTGGCGCGCGTCGTTTTTCAGCCCGCAGCTCAATAGCCTGATTGATCAGGCCGGGGTCGAACGCGATGCCGGCCAGCGCCTGAACCTGTACCAGCAGGCACAGAAAATCTACGACGAGCAGGTTGGCCCGATCATGATGATTTCGCAGATGACCGACACCGTGGTCAGCGCCGCCGACGTCAAGGGTTTTGCCGGTGATGATGCCGAGGCAACGCGTTATCTGGGTGTCTACAAACAACGCTGAACGCTGCCCGGTGCGTCGGCGTACGCGCCGGGTGATCCTCAATTCAATCCGAGAACATGCCCATGATTGCCAACATGTCTTCTACTGATTCGAGCGCCAAGCGGCGGTCGGATCGTACCCCCGGATCCAGCTTCGACGCCTTCTGCAAAAGTGCCCTGAAAGTCTTGCGGCACCTGCTGCGCAACCCGATGACCCTGGCCGGATTGCTGGTCGCGCTGGTGCTGGTAGTGGTGGCGCTGTTTGCGCCGTGGATCGCCACCCATGATCCGGTGGCGCAAAACCTCGCCAACGCCCTGCAGGCGCCGGGATCTGCCCACTGGTTCGGCACCGATGAATACGGCCGGGATATCTTCAGTCGGCTGGTCTACGGCTCGCGCATCACGCTGTACATCATCACCCTGGTGACCGTGATCGTCGGCCCGATCGGGCTGTTTATCGGCACCGTCTCCGGCTATTACGGTGGTGTTGTCGACACGGTGTTCATGCGCCTGACCGACATCTTCATTTCCTTCCCTAGCCTGGTGCTGGCGCTGGCGTTCATCGCTGCGCTCGGTCCGGGCCTGGAGCACGCGGTGGTAGCGATTGCGCTGACGTCGTGGCCGCCGATTGCGCGACTGGCGCGGGCGGAAACCCTGTCGTTGCGCAAGGCTGACTTCGTCGTAGCGGTCGAGCTGCAAGGGGCTTCGTCAACGCGAATCATCCTGCGGCACATTGTGCCGATGTGCATGTCGTCGGTAATTATCCGTCTGACCATGAACATGGCCGGGATCATCCTCACCGCAGCGGCTTTGGGCTTTCTTGGTCTCGGTGCGCAGGCGCCGTCGCCGGAGTGGGGCGCGATGATTTCCACCGGGCGCCGCTACATGCTCGAGTGCTGGTGGCTGGTGGCTGTTCCGGGGGCCGCAATCATGTTGGTCAGCCTGGCTTTCAACCTGTTGGGCGACGGCCTGCGGGACATTCTTGATCCGCGCAGCGAGTAATCGGAGGCTGTATGTCTGCAATCAAATTGAACGTCGAAGGGCTCAATGTGCGCTTCGTCAATGCTCAGAAAGAAACCCACGCCGTGCGCGATGTGTCCTTCACCCTCGGGCGGGAAAAACTCGCCATTGTCGGTGAGTCGGGCTCGGGCAAATCGACGGTCGGTCGCAGCCTGCTAAAGCTGCACCCGGCCAGCGCGCGGATCACCGCCAAGGCCATGCAGTTCGGTGAAGTCGATCTGCTGTCGGCCGGCGAAAAGGTCATGCAGAAGATTCGTGGTCAGCGCATTTCGATGATCATGCAGGACCCGAAATACTCGCTGAACCCGGTGGTCAAGGTCGGCGATCAAATTGCCGAGGCGTATCTGGCGCACCACAAGGCCAGCCGCAGCGAGGCCCGCGAGCGGGTGCTGGAAATGCTCGAAAAGGTGCATATCCGTGATCCGCAACGGGTCTACAACCTGTACCCGCATGAGGTCTCCGGTGGTATGGGCCAGCGCATCATGATCGCGATGATGGTCATTACCCGTCCGCAAGTGATCATCGCCGACGAGCCGACCTCGGCCCTCGATGTCTCGGTGCGCCAGCAAGTGCTCAACGTGCTGGAAGAGCTGGTCGAACAGCAGGAAATGGGCCTGATTTTTGTCAGCCACGACCTCAATCTTGTGCGCAATTACTGCGACCGCGTGTTGGTGATGTACGCCGGCAGGGTGGTCGAATCGCTCGCCGCCGGCGACCTGCAACATGCGCAACATCCCTATACCCGCGGCCTGATGGCGGCGTTGCCGAGCATGGACAATCGTCGCGAACGGTTGCCAGTGTTGCAACGCGATCCACTGTGGCTGACTTGCTGAGGAATCGACCATGTCCATGATCCAAGCACACGCGCTGAACCTGAGTTTCGGCGCCGGCCCGGCCCTCAATCAGGTGCTGCACGACGTCAACCTCAGTGTCGCCGACGGCGAATCCTTCGGGCTGGTGGGGGAGTCCGGCTCCGGCAAGACCACGGTATTGCGCTGCCTGGCCGGGCAATACCGGCACTGGACGGGCGAGTTGAGCATTGCCGGCGCGCCGCTGCAGCACAAGATTCCCAAGGAACATTTCCGTCAAGTGCAGATGGTGTTTCAGGACCCTTACGGCTCGCTGCATCCGCGCCACACCGTCGACACCGCCCTGCGTGAGCCGCTGATTATTCACGGCGTGCGCGACAAGGACGACCGGATCAACGAGATCCTGCTCAAGGTCGGTCTGAACGACAGTTACCGTTTTCGCTATCCGCACCAGTTGTCCGGTGGCCAGCGCCAGCGCGTGGCGATTGCCCGTGCGCTGATTCTCGAGCCGCGCGTGTTACTGCTCGATGAGCCGACCTCGGCGCTGGATGTCTCGGTGCAGGCGGAGATTCTCAATCTGCTGGCGGATTTACGCCGCCGCGAGAAACTCACCTACTTGATGGTCACTCACGATCTGGGAGTGGTCACGCACCTGTGTGATCGGGTTGCGGTGATGCAGCAGGGCAAGATTGTCGAGCTGCTCGACAGTCAGGCGCTCAGCCAGGATCTGGCACGCCACGCCTACACGCGGATGCTGGTACAGGCCAGTCGTGATTTCAGTCAGGAATCGGTGCGCCAGCTCGCTGGTTAAACCGATCCATCAAGGAGCGCGACATGCCGCATTGCCTTATCGATTGCCCGCAAACCCTGGCCCGACGTGTCGGCGAGCAAACCCTGCTCGCTAGCGTGCATGACGCCCTCGATGCCTTCGGCCTGTTCAAGGCCGGCGACATCAAGGTGCGCCTAAATACGTTCGAGCACTACCGCTGCGGCGCGGGCGCGGACGATTTTGTCCACGTCGTCCTGTCGATGTTGTCCGGGCGCAGCGCTGAACAGCGCCGGCGTCTGGCCTCGGCGACCGTGGCGGCACTGGTCGCTTTACTGCCGGACGTCGAGTCGCTGTCGATGGAGGTTGTGGAAATGCCCCGCGAGACGTTCGTCAACCGCAGCCAATACCTGCAAGAAGCCGGATTGTCGGCCTGAACAAGGAGTGCTCATGCCTTATCGAAATGTTGTGCCGACGCCGCGCAAACAGCCTTTGGCTTTGTCGCTGGCAGCCACGTTGACGCTGGTTTGCAGTGCGCCGTCGTGGGCGCAGGAGGCGCCGGTAAAACTGCAGGTGCCGACCCTGGCCTACGATGACCAGCAGATCATCCTGGTCTGGGAAAAGCCCGCCGATCACGCCGATATCAGCGACTACCGGGTCTACGCCAACGGTGTGCTGCTGGGCGGCAGCAACGCCAACAATGACCGCGTCTCGCCGGCCAAACCTTACATCGACCGCTTCTACGAACAGGATGTTGCCGGTTTTCACCATCGCATCGGCATTCACAGCTACACCGCGCAAGGCTTGAAAGCGGATACGGCCTATCGGTTCACCGTGCGTTCGGTGGGCACCGATGGCAAGGAGTCGGCCGACAGTCCGCCCGTTGTGCAACGGACGAGCAAGGTCGCGGCCGTCTTCGATGTCAGGAAGTACGGCGCCAAGGGAGATGGCAAAAGCCTTGATACTTTGGCGATCCAGAACGCTATCGACGCCTGCACCCCTGGCTGCAAAGTATGGTTGCCCAAGGGCACCTATAAAAGCGGGGCGCTTTACCTGAAGAGCAACATCACTCTGGAGATCGCCGAGGGCGCAACGCTGTTGGGTTCCGAGCGTGCCGAAGACTATCCGCTGGCCGGCTACATCCAGTATCCGTATTCGAGCACCGTGCGCCCGGCGTCGTTGATCAACGCCTTGCCGCGCGATCCGCGTCAGCATCAATCGTTCGAAAACATCCGCATCGTCGGCAAAGGCACGATTGACGGCAACGGCTGGAAGCGCCGCGCCGATATCGTCGACGAACGCGGTCAGTCATTGCCGTTCTACCTGCCCAGCGACAACACCCGCTACCAGCAGGACGGCATTCTGGCCAAGGCGCAAGTCGAACAAGCGGTGGCGCGCGGCATGAACGTCAAGGACGCCTACGGGCAGATGCGCTCGTCGCTGATCACCCTGCGCAACGTGAAAAACGTGTTCTACGGTGGTTTCACCGTGGTGAACCCGGCCTTCCACGGGATCATGAACCTGGAAACCGAAAACGTGGTGCTGGCCAATACCACGCATAAAACCTACGACGCCAACAACGGCGACGGCATCGAATTCGCCAACAGCAAGGGCGCGATGGTCTTCAACAACTTCTTTGACACTGGCGATGACTGCGTCAACTTTGCAGCGGGTACCGGGGCGAATGCCGTGCAGCAAAAGCCGCAGGAAGATGCCTGGATCTTCAATAACTACTTCCGCAAGGGCCACGGCATGGTGGTTGCCGGCAGCCATACCGGCGCGTGGATTCAAAACATTCTGGCCGAAGACAACGTTTCCGATGGCACCGATGCCGGCCTGCGCATGAAGAGCACCAACTTCATGGGCGGCGGCGCGCGTAACGTGATCTTCCGCGACTCGGCGATCCGCAATACGCTCAAGCAGGCGTTCATTTTCACCCTCGACTACAACGATCCGAATGCCAAACTGGATTACCAGCGCTCAACCATTCCCGGACAATTCCGCGATATCCGCGTCGCCGACGTGAGCATCGAAAATGCCCAGGGCAAGGCGATCGAGGTCAAGGGCGACAGTCAGCACAATGCCTGGCATCAGGGGTTGGTGTTCGAGCGCGTGCGCTTCAGTGGTCCGGCCAAAGCGCAGATCGATGGGTTGAAGGATTCGCTGTTCGACCATGTGTCGTTCAGCGGGCATGGCGCTGCCAACCCGTGGCAAATCACCGGCAGTGTCGGGCTGACGTTCAAGGATGTGCAGCCACCACCTTCTGTAGAGCCCTGATCAAGGTTTCGGCGATTTACCGAGGTCTTCCGAGTCGCTTGAAGTAGCAGCATCTTTGGCTGTTTCATGCGACTCGGCGCCGGAGTTCGAACCCGACGCCTCTTCACCTTTCTTGTCGGCCTTGTCTGCGTTGGATTGAGCTTTGCCGGCCTGATTCACGCCGGGAAGCGCGGTCGGTGGTGCGGCAGACTCGTCAGCTGCCTGCCCGGCTGCCGAGGCGAAAAGCGGGCAGGCCGCGAGCAGGCCGGCCAGGGTGAGCGCTGCAATTTTGCTGTTCATGATGGTCGTCTTCCGGTCGAAGCGGATGGTGATTCATTGGAAGCGTCCTGCAGGCGAAGGTGCCGGCTGCTGGACGAGCGGTTAGTCGCCTGCCATTCGCATCACGTGAGGTCGACGATCTGGCTCCACTCAAGGCCGAACCGGCCGAGGTATTTCCTCAGTCGATCGGCGTCGTTGGCTTGTGCCTTGGCCTGGCGCGATATTCCGAACAGCCGGCGGCCGGCATCGGACAAACTGTCTGCCTGTCGGCACACCTCGATCACTGCCTTCAATTGCAAGCGGTCAAACAGATCCATGCTTTCGGCATCTCCCGGCAACTCTCCTGAAATCGCCTGCGGTTGCGCCAAGCCCCACGCGTAGCGCAGCCGATCAATTTCTTCCTGCACCTGTGCCTCATCGATACGCCCGCTGTCGGCCAGAGTCGCCATGCGCGTGATCGAGGCCGACAGTTCGCGGAAGTTGCCCAGCCACGCCGCCTCACGAGCGCTGGCGAACGCCAGATAACTGCGCCGGGCTTCCAGATTGAAGCGCACCAGTTGCCCGTGTTCGCGGGCGTGGCGTTCCAGCTCGAAATCAATGTTCGGTTCGATGTCCTCGCGGCGGCCGGCGAGGCCGGGCAGATCGAATGTCCACAGGTTGATGCGCGCATACAAATCTTCGCGGAACAGGCCGTCAGCGACCCGGCTGCGCAGGTCGCGGTGGGTGCCGGCGATGATCAGGAAATCGCTTTCGACCTCCTTGTCCGAGCCCAGCGGAAAGAAGCGTTTTTCTTCAATCGCCTTGAGCAGCATCGCCTGTTCGTCTGCGCCCAACTCGCCGATTTCATCAAGGAACAGCATGCCGCCATCGGCGGCGCGCAACAGGCCGTCGCGAGCATTCTGTGCGCCGGTGAAGGCGCCTTTGACATGACCGAACAACGCCGACATCGCGCCATCGCCACGCAAGGTGGCGCAGTTCACCTCGACAAAGCGCCCCTGCATCTGGTGGCGGCTGCGTTTGAGTTCGTAGATGCGTCGGGCGAGGAAGGATTTGCCGGCGCCGGTCGGACCGATCAGCAGCATCGGTGCCTTCGAGCGCACGGCCACGCGCTCGATCTGTTCGATCGAGCGGTTGAAAGCGGCGTTGCGTGTGGCGATGCCGGACTTCAAGAACTCCAGGCCTTCGAGGCGCTTGTTGGCGAAGCGCGAGGCGATGCGATCATAGCGCGACAGGTCGAGATCGATCAGGGCGTGAGTGCCGATGGCGTGATCGCTTTCGCTGGTGCGCTTGGCCGGGGAGGTCTGGATCAGCCGCGCCGGCAGATAGCGCGCCTCGGTCAGCAGGAACCAGCAAATCTGCGCGACGTGGGTGCCGGTGGTGATGTGGACGAGGTAGTCCTCGCGCTCGGTATCGAAGGTGTAGGCGGTGGTGAAGTCGTGCAGCGCACCGTAGACCTCTTCGAAATCCCATGGGTTGCGCAGTGCCATCGGGTGCAGGCGCACTTCGGTCTCTGGCGAAACCTGCTGGATGTCGGCGCGCACTCGCTCGGCGAGACTTACGTCGCGGGCGTCGATGCCGTGAATCAGCTCGAGCCGGTTGATCAGTACGTCCTGCTGTTGGCAAAGGCCAACACTGGGACGCCAATGGCTCCAGCGATTGGCACCTTTGCCGACGCGATCAAGGGTGGCGCCGATAAATCCGATGGCGACGGTGTACTTGTTTGGCATATTTATCTCAAAAGATAAAAGACGATACCCAATGATAATTATTCGGCGAGGGGTTTGTCGTCGGTTCATTCGATGAAATACGAGATAAAAAATAAAAACCATATAAATCAATAAGATAAGAATATTTTGCGAGAGAAATCCAAAGCTGGCACAGCCGCTGCAATACCTATCGCAACGAACAGGACAACACAGCGAGACGCCAAGATGGCCAACTCAACTCTCTTCAACACGCAATCGAATCACTTGCCGGCCTGCGACACCTTGAATGCTTCCGGTGCCAGCGCTTATGCCTACAGCCCGAAGCACCAACTGGCGCAATTGGCCGTCACCGGTTGCCTGAACCAGACCTTTTACGCCTCCGCAGAAAGTCAGCTGGATCAAGTGCTGAAGCTGGTGGCCGAGCTCGACAGCCGCTTCGTGGCGAAAGCCGCGATCTACGCTCGCAAGAAAGGTCACATGAAAGACATGCCGGCATTGTTGCTGGCGGCATTGACCGCGCAGCGTTCAAGTCTGGTGCCAGAGGTTTTCGAGCAAGTCATCGACAGCGGCAAGATGCTGCGCAACTTTGTGCAGATCCTCCGTAGTGGTGCCACCGGACGTAAATCCCTCGGCTCGCAACCCAAGCGGCTGGTGCAGAACTGGCTGAACAGCGCGACCGAGCGGCAACTGCTGCAAGCCTCAATCGGCAATCAACCGTCGTTGGCGGACGTGGTGAAGATGGTTCACCCGAAACCTGCCGAAGCGTGGCGCGAAGCGTTTTTCGCCTGGTTGATCGGCAAACCGGTGGAGGCAAAGGCCTTGCCAGAGCTGACTCGCGATTTGCTGGCGTTTCGCAGCGGCGCGAGTGATGAAGTGCCGGCGGTGCCGTTTCAGTTGCTCGGCAACGAAACACTGAGCAAGGAACAATGGGCCCATCAAGCCCGCAACATGGGCTGGCAGGGACTGCGCATCAACCTCAACACCCTGGCGCGGCACGGCGCGTTTGAGGTACCGGGTTGCATCGACTATGTCGCGGCGCGGTTGGCTGATCCACAGGAAGTGGCGAAGGCGCGGGTGTATCCGTACCAGTTGTTGGCGGCTTATCGGATGATCGGCGAAAACACCCCGGCAGCGATCCGCGACGCCTTGCAGGAGGCGCTGGAGTTGTCGCTGGCCAACGTGCCCAAGCTTGAGGGCGCGGTGGTGGTTTGCCCGGATGTGTCGGGTTCGATGGGCAGCCCGGTGACTGGTTATCGCCCTGGTGCGACCTCGCAGGTGCGCTGCATCGACGTGGCGGCGTTGGTGGCCGCAGCGGTCTTGCGCAAGCAGCCGGCTGCGCGGGTGATGCCGTTCGAAGTCAATGTGGTGGATATCCAGCTCAACCCGCGTGACAGTGTGATCAGCAACGCGGAGAAGCTCGCCGGGATTTTTGGCGGCGGCACCAACTGCTCGGCACCGCTGAAGAGATTGGCGGACAGCAAGGCCAGGGTCGATACGTTGATCATGGTCTCGGACAACGAATCGTGGATCGATGCGCAGCGTCGCGGCGCCAGCGAGACGATGCGCCAATGGGAGCGGATCAAGAAGCTCAACCCACAGGCCCGACTGGTATGCATCGACATCCAGCCAGGCCCTGCAACACAGGCGGCGGATCGTGATGACATCTTGAATGTCGGCGGTTTCAGCGATGCGGTGTTCGACGTGATCGAGCAGTTCACCAGCGGCCAATACAGTGCGCAGCACTGGGTCGAGGCGATCGAAAGCGCGTCATGAATTGATTGATCACCGGCGCTGAATGCCGATGGGACTACATCCAAGACGTCTCATCAAGCCCTTGTCAGCGCCAGTGACGGCACGAATGCCTGATGGCTGTACATCTTAGGCCGGTTAAGTCCGGAGCGCGGCAACGCGCAACAGTCATCAACTTTTGTCGTGCCACCTTTTTTGCAGTGATGGGCAGCGAATGCGACAGGTACTCCATCGGAACGCGGGTTCGACTCCCGCCCCGGCAACGGGGGCTCAACTGGCAGAGCCACAGTGCCTGTGTTTTTGTCGCTGCAACTTATAGAACAACGCCGAATCATCGGCCAATGAATAAAGAATGAAGACATGAAAGAACACACTTACCAACTGCTCGAAGTCGCCAACGGCAAACCGATCAAACTCTGGACCGAAGGCGTCCCGGTGGAAAACGAGGCCCGCGAGCAGTTGATGAACACCGCGAAAATGCCGTTCATCTTCAAACATCTGGCGGTCATGCCGGACGTGCACCTGGGCAAGGGCTCGACCATCGGCAGCGTGATCCCGACCGTCGGCGCGATCATTCCGGCAGCGGTCGGCGTCGACATCGGCTGCGGCATGATCGCCGCGCGCACGTCGCTGACCGCCGCTGATTTGCCGGACAACCTGCTCGGTCTGCGCAGCGCCATCGAGCAAGCGGTGCCGCATGGCCGCAGTTCGACCCGTTCGCGACGCGACAAGGGCGCCTGGGACGAAATCCCGCAGCAAGCCGATCAGGCCTGGGCGGGGTTGCAGTCACGGTTCAAGTTGATCACCGACAAGTATCCGAAACTGGCCAACACCAACAACCGTGGGCACCTCGGTACGCTCGGCAGCGGCAACCACTTCATCGAAGTGTGCCTGGACGAAGCAAACCGGGTCTGGTTCATGTTGCACAGTGGCTCGCGCGGTGTCGGCAACGCCATCGGCAACCTGTTCATCCAGTTGGCTCAGGCAGACATGCGTCAGCACATCGCCAACCTGCCGGATCGTGACCTGGCCTACTTCGAAGAAGGCAGTCAGCACTTTGATGATTACGTGGAAGCGGTGGGTTGGGCGCAGGACTTCGCCAAACAGAACCGCGAACTGATGATGCGCGCGGTGATTCAGGCGACGCGACAGATTATTCGCAAGCCGTTTGAAGTGGCGCTGGAAGCGGTCAACTGCCACCACAACTACGTGCAGAAAGAGCGGCATTTTGGGGAAGAGGTGCTGGTTACGCGCAAAGGCGCGGTGTCGGCGAAGAAGGGCGAGTTAGGGATTATTCCGGGCTCGATGGGCGCCAAGAGTTTCATCGTTCGCGGTCTGGGCAACGAAGAGTCGTTCAGCTCCTGCAGCCACGGCGCCGGCCGCACCATGAGCCGCACCAAGGCCAAGAACACCTTCACCGTCGAGGATCAGATCCGCGCCACTGCCCACGTGGAGTGCCGCAAGGACGAAGCGGTGATCGACGAAATTCCGATGGCCTACAAGGACATCGACAAAGTCATGCACGCCCAGCGTGAGCTGGTGGAAGTGCTGCACACCTTGCGTCAGGTGGTGTGCGTCAAAGGATAAAAGGAAAGCAGGTCATGGAACTGCAAGAGCGTCATCCGCTGTGCGCCACGATGCGTGCGCGGGTACTGGAAGAGCTGGCGCGGATAGAGCGCGAGCGCAATGTCACCGTTTTGTATGCCTGTGAGTCAGGCAGCCGGGCCTGGGGTTTTGCCTCGACCGACAGCGATTACGACGTGCGGTTTGTTTATGTGGAGAAGCCCGAGTGGTTCGTCCAGGTCGATACGCCGCGTGATGTGATCGAACGTCCGCTGGACGATGAACTTGATGTCAGTGGCTGGGAACTGCGCAAGACCCTCGGGTTGTTGCGCAAATCCAATCCGACCTTGCTGGAGTGGCTCGACTCGCCGCTGGTTTATCGCAGTAAACCCGCGCAGGTGGCACAACTGCGCGAAATCGCCGAAGCGTTCTACAGCCCGCCCGCCGCGCGTAATCACTATCTGTCGATGGCGAAGAAGAACTTTCGCGGTTACCTGCAAGGTGAAACCGTGCGTTTCAAGAAGTACTTCTACGTGCTGCGGCCACTGCTGGCGGTGCGCTGGATCGACCAGGGCCGAGGCCGACCGCCGATGACGTTCGCCGACCTGCTGACCACCGTCGACGACCGCGCGCTGCTCGCGGAAGTCGACGAATTGCTGGCCCTTAAACGCAATGCCGACGAGAGCGCCTACGGGCCGCGTCGTCCGGCGTTGCACGGGTTCATCGCCGCCGAGCTTGAGCGCGAAGTGCCCACATTACTCAGAACTCAGGAAGACTCGCGACGGCTGGATCAGTACCTCAGGGATACCGTCGGGCTGTACGCGTAAGGAATGCAATGAAACAGGAAGTGATAGAACTGGACGGTGCCATCGGTGGCGGCCAGGTGTTGCGCAGTGCTTTGAGCCTGTCGATGCTGACAGGCCGGGCGTTTCGCATTAAACAGATCCGCGCCAAACGCAGCCGTCCGGGATTGCTCAGGCAACATTTGACGGCGGTCATGGCGGCGGCCGAGGTCTGCGGCGCGACGGTTTCCGGTGCGCACTTGGGCTCGCAAGCGTTGAGCTTTGAACCCGGCGCGATTCGCTCCGGCGATTACCAGTTCGCTATCGGCACGGCCGGCAGTTGCACGCTGGTGTTGCAGACCTTGTTGCCGGCACTGTTGCGGGCTCCGCAGGCGAGCCGGGTGCGCATCTCGGGTGGCACGCATAACCCGCTGGCGCCGCCGACCGATTTCCTCACGCGCAGTTGGCTGCCGCTGCTGCGGCGTATGGGCGCCAACGTCGAGCTGGATTTGTTGCGACATGGATTTGTCCCGGCAGGCGGTGGCGAGATTGAAGTGAACGTGCAGCCGTCGAACCTGACGCGGTTGGACCTGTGTGAACGCGGCGCGGCCATTTCGCAACAGGCATCGGCGCTGACCGCCGGGCTGGCACCGACGGTGGCCGAACGTGAGTTGAGCCAGGTGGCCAAGCGTTTGAGTCTGCCGCCTGCAGCGTTGCAACATGTCACGCTCGATCCGGCGCGGGGCCCGGGCAATGTGTTGCTGCTGGAGTACGCATTCGAGCACGTCACCGAGGTGTTCAGCGCATTTGGCCAGGTGTCGCTACGGGCTGAAAAGGTCGCCGACGCCGCGATCAATCAAGCCGCCGACTGGTTGCGCAGTGGTGCTGCGGTGGCCGAGCACCTTGCCGATCAATTGCTGTTGCCAATGGCGCTGGCCGGTGGCGGCTCGTTTACCACGCCGCGCATGACCGAGCATCTGCACAGCAATATCGCGGTGATCGAGGTGTTTTTGCCGGTTCGCATCGATTGTCGGGAGGAGGGCGCGGATCGATTGCGCGTTGAGGTCAGCGCCAACTGATCGTCAGGCCAGGGGCGGTGGGATTTCATCAGGAAATCCCACCGCCCTTTTTTACGTCCGCAAAAAACTCGCGAAAGGCGGCAAATTGCTGGCCCCCGGCTTTTCGCTTCCCCGGCAAAATCGCCTTTTTTCAGAAGGTTAGGTTGGCTTATGCGGACGATTGTCATCACCGTTGCAACGCTTTCCCTGGCTGTTTTCGCGGTGGGAGTGCAGGCGAAAGAGCTGAGTAAAAGCCATCGCTTTGCCTGCACCTGGGGCTCGGACATTGCTGCCGGTGCCCAGCAATCGAAACTGTCAGGCGTCTCGCTGTATGGCGCGCGTAAGCAATTGCAGGTGCGCCGGTTCCAGCAGCCGTGGATGCGCATGACGGCGATGGGGATTACCGAGCAAACCTACAACAGCTCGTCGAAGCTCAAGCCTGCGGCGGTCAAACAGACGTATTACGAACAATGCGTACGCCACGAACTGGCCCAGCGATAACGCAGAAAGCCCAATCTTTTCAGGTTGGGCTTTTTCATGCCTGAGGAAATGTCAGGGTTGCTTTTCGCTCTCGCAATTGACCATCCACGATACGCCAAAGCGATCCACCAGCATGCCGAAGCGCACCGCCCAGAAGGTCGCTTCTAACGGCATGTCGATGCGCCCATCCCTGGCCAAGGCGTTAAACACCCGTTCGGCTTCAGCAATGCTGTCGACATTCAGAGAAATCGAGCAGCCGCTCATGCCTTGAGTCGGGCGATCGGGCGTGGTGTCCGAGGCCATGATCATCTGATCGCCTACTTTCAAGCAGGTATGGATGACCAGATGATGATGCTCTTTGGGCACATGCTCGGCGGCGGGTGTCTCGCCGAACGTCATCATCGCCTCAAGCTTTCCTTGCAAGGCTTGCTCGTAAAAGGTGAAGGCCTCGCGGCAGTCACCGTTGAAGATCAGGTACGGGTCGATTCTCATGTCTCTGCTCCCGGCAGTCAGGCGCGGAGCGTGGCGGGGGTTCGCCGGGTTCCGCGTAGGGCGGTTAAAACATAGCAGAGCGTTGGACGTCGGGACGGGCAGAGTCTTCCAGATGTTTTTCTTATGAGAAATGCTGGGCTTAGCACTGCACTGAGCTGCTTAATCGACGATGACGCGATCGTTGCCCAGGCAAATTGACAATTGATGGCCTTGTTTATCGAATGCGCAACTCGGCAGCGGCTTTTGCAGGGCGTTGATTATCGGAAACCCGACAAACAACAGGGCGATCAGCAGTGCCACGACGAACTGGCCGATGAGGAGAGGGCGGGACGGTAGAGTGTTGGTCTTGAAGCGCGGGCGCAGGAACAGCCCCAAGGCCAGAAAGGCGGCACCGGTCAACATGGCTCGGCCGATTTCGTCTGGACTGACGCTATAGATCAACTGATCCGCATTGTCTGGATAGTTGAGGTAGCAAAAGGTGCCAATGCCCAAGGTAGAAACGCCTGCGCCGACGCAGGCAAAAATCGATCCCGGCGCGCGCAAGATCAAGGTCAACAACAACCCCGTCACGGCCATGAGCCAGCCACCGTTGAGCACTAGCCCGTTCATGCCGCCCATCAAGGTGCCGCCGACGTCGGTCGGTTTCAATAGCTTCCAGTCAGTGAAAACGATGTGCGCCAGCAGTGACAGCGCGGCAAGCCAGCAGATCAGGTAGTAAATCCATAGAGCTTTGGGGCGGGTTAACACACGCAGTCCTTTTCGTGGTGTCGGGGAGGGCGCCAGTATGCCGAGGAACCTTTGCGGTGTGAAATTCAGTGGTGGCGCTGGAGTACCATGAGCCACTGTCATCATCTGCAGAGCTTATTACCGCATGCCTGATCTATCGCGTATTACCTCTTTGTTCGATCAGGCGCAACGAGCCATGCGACTGGTCTGGGAAACGTCGCGTGGCTTGTTTCTGGGGTTGGTGCTGGCAACGCTGGTGGCCGGCTTGCTGCCAGCACTGGCGGCATGGCTGGGCCAGCGGATTGTCGATGCCGTGGTGGCGGCGATGCAGTTACACGCACAACAGGGCAGTGCGCCGCTGTGGCCGGTGTTGCGTTATGTGTTGCTGGAAGCTGGGGTGTTGGCGCTGTTGTCCGGCACGCAACGGGCACTGTCGGTGCAGCAGTCGCTGCTGCGGGTGCAACTGGGGCAGAAGGTCAACACGCTGATTTTGCAGAAAGCGCAGACCCTGTCACTGGTGCAGTTCGAGAACTCCGAGTTCTACGACAAACTCGTGCGTGTGCGTCGCGAGGCGTCGACCCGGCCACTGGCGCTGGTGATGAAGTCGTTGGGACTGATTCAGAACCTGATCATGCTGATCAGCTTTGGTGTGCTGCTGGTGCACTTCTCCCCTTGGGCGCTGGTGCTGCTGGTGGTCGGCGCGTTGCCGGTGTTCTTTGCCGAGGCGCATTTTTCCGGTGACGCCTTTCGACTGTTCACCCGCCGCGCGCCGGAGAGTCGGCAGCAGAGCTATATCGAAACCTTGCTGTCTCACGAAACCTATATCAAAGAGGTCAAACTGTTCGGCTTTGCTCCGCTGTTGCTGCAACGCTACCGTGACACGTTCGCCAGGCTGTATGCCGAAGACCGGCGCCTGACGTTGCGGCGCGACGGCTGGGGTTTTGGCCTCGGTCTGCTCGGTACTGCTG
Source organism: Pseudomonas sp. AIG (assembly GCF_977020205.1). Taxonomy (NCBI): domain Bacteria; kingdom Pseudomonadati; phylum Pseudomonadota; class Gammaproteobacteria; order Pseudomonadales; family Pseudomonadaceae; genus Pseudomonas; species Pseudomonas sp. AIG. The sequence continues at coordinate 25,416 of NZ_CDROCK010000063.1, forward strand.
CATTTTACGTGGCCTATGCCTGGGTGGTGATCGATGCCGTGCACGGCCAGATCAGTCTCGGCCAGATGACCATGTATCTGGTGCTGTTCAAGCAAGGCCAAAGCGCTGTCAGCAGCAGTCTGAGTGCGATCAGCGGCCTGTACGAAGACGGCCTCTACCTGACGAGTCTTTATGAATACCTGGCCGAACCGGTTCAGGTCGATACCGGCCACCTGACGGTCGGTGCCTGCCCGGGCGATGGTTTGCGTTTCGAAAACGTCGGTTTCCGTTACCCCGGTGCCAGTCGGCCGGCCCTGGAAAACATTGACCTGCAACTGGTGCCAGGCAAGAGCGTTGCGCTGGTAGGGGAAAACGGTTCAGGCAAGACCACGCTGATCAAGTTACTGACCCGGCTCTACCGCCCTGATCAAGGGCGCATCCTGCTCGACGGCAGCGATTTGCAGGATTGGCAGGAAACCGCGTTACGTCGACGGATTGGCGTGATTTTTCAGGATTACATCCGCTACCAGTTCAGCGTCGGAGAGAATATTGGCGTCGGCGATACCTTGGCGTTCAACGACTCGCAACGCTGGAAAGAGGCGGCTGCCCAAGGGATGGCGGCACCCTTCATCGAAGGGCTCGACAAGGGTTATGCCACGCAGTTGGGACGCTGGTTTGCCGGTGGCCAGGAATTGTCTGGCGGGCAGTGGCAGAAGATTGCCTTGTCCCGCGCGTACATGCGCCGTGAGGCCGACATTCTGATCCTCGATGAGCCAACGTCCGCCCTTGATCCAGCGGCCGAAGCGGCGGTGTTTGAGCATTTCAGCCAGCACAGCGAAGGGCGCATGACGTTGCTGATCTCCCATCGTTTTTCCAGCGTGCGCAATGCTGACCACATCATCGTGCTGCAACAAGGTCGAATTCTGGAGCAGGGCGGCCACGAGCAACTGATTGCTGCTGCCGGGCATTACGCGCAACTGTTCGATTTGCAGGCTCGCGGCTACCGTTAAGTGTCCCGCCCGTTGCGCCCGGTCGCAGGCCCGGCCATCCGGGGGGCCGGTTTGCTCTGCATCAGGCTGTCGATCGCCTTGCGGTAATTCTGCCCGCCCAGTGCCATGCTGTTGTTGTGCGTCGCGCCGGGCACCAACAGTAAACGCTTGGGTTGTTGCGCGGCGTTGAACAGTTGTTCGCTGAAGCGCGGTGGCACGAAAGCGTCGGCCAGACCGTGCACCACCAGCAGTGGCATATGAATGTCGGCAATCTTGTCGATCGAATCGAATTTCTGCGAGAGCAGCCAGCGCACCGGCAGTGAAGTGTTGGCCACGGACGCGGCGACATCCGCCAGCGTGGTGAAGGTGGACTCGATCACCAGCCCGCGCACTGGCAGCGCGGAATGATCGCGGGCGGCTGTCTGCCCGAGTTCCGCCGCCAGATCGATCGCCACGGCGCCGCCCAGGGAGTGCCCATAGATCAAACGTTTGGCCGGATCCGGTTGCAGCAGTTTGAAGCGCTCCCACGCCACGCGCGCGTCTTCGTAGACACTGCTTTCGGATGGCAGATCACCGTGACTCTTGCCGAAGCCGCGATAGTCGATGGCCAGCACCGAATAACCCGCCGCGCGCAATTGTTCGATGCGGAACAGTTGGCCGGTGAGGTTCCAGCGCACGCCATGCAGATAGAGAATGGCTGGCGCATTGGCCTTTTCCGCCGGCCACCACCAGGCATGAATGTTCTGCCCGGCCTTGAAGCTTTTCGGTTGCAGGTCGAGTTCCTGCACGCTACCGGGCAAGCCGTGATACCAGCCGGCGGTGCCCGGTTCGATGCGAAACAGCAGTTTGCGTTCGGTGTGTTCGAGTACGGCACAACTGGTCGGCACGCCGATAATCAGCGCGGCCATGCAGGCGAACGCCAAACGGCGGCGGCGCAGACGCGTCATGAAGGACAGGAACATTAAACGTTTCACCCGAGCGCAGACAAAGAAGGCTTTTTACCAGATGCCTCGGTCTGCGCGTGAGTTTTTCGACCACCGTCCCGATGCAACGATTACCAAATGCTGCAAAGACTCACACGACTTGCAGAACGATCTTGCCGATATGGTCGCCGGCCTCCATGTGCGCGTGGGCCTGAGCGGCGTCGGCGAGTGGGTAGACCTTGTCGATCATCGGCAGGCAGCGCCCGGCAGACAGTGCCGGCCAGACGTGCTCGCGCAGTTGATCGGCAATCGCGGCTTTTTCGGCAGCGGTGCGGGCGCGCAGGAGGGATCCGGTGATGACCGCGCGTTTGGCCATCATTGCCAGCAGATCAAAATCGTTGGCCCGCGCGCCGCCGAGGAAACCGAGCATGACCAAACGGCCATCCATCGCCAGAGCGCTGACGTTATCGTTGAGGTACGAACCGCCCATGATATCGAGAATCACATTGACGCCCTGGCCTGCGGTTTTCTCGGTGATGACCTTTGCGAACTCTTCATCCCGATAGTTGATCGGCAGGCCGCCAAGCTTGCTGATCGCCGCGCATTTCTCTGCGCTGCCGGCGGTGGCGAACGCGTCTATACCGAACTCTCGGCACAGCATCAACGCGGTAGTGCCGATGCCGCTGGTGCCACCGTGAATCAGCGCGCGTTGACCACGGCTGGCGCCGCCGAGGCCGAACAGGTTGGCCCATACGGTAAAGAAGGTTTCCGGGATCGCGGCGGCGTGCACCCAGTCCAGGCCGTCGGGAATCGGCAGGGTCTGGCCGGCCGGGACAGCGCAGTATTCGGCATAACCGCCGCCATTGGTCAGCGCGCAGACTTTGTCGCCCACGGCGAACTGACTGACACCCGCTCCGAGTGCGACGACTTCGCCGGCCACCTCCAGACCGGGGATCGGGTTCATGCCGGGTTTCATCGGGTATTTGCCGGCCCGTTGCAAGGCGTCCGGCCGGTTGATTCCGGCGGCGTGGACGCGGATCAGCACCTCGCCATCTGCGGCGACCGGCAGCGGCACGCGTCGCGGTTGCAAGACCTCGGGGCCGCCGGGTTCGGTAATTTCGATTCGGGTCATTTCATTGGGCAGGGACATATCGGTTCCTTTTAAGTCAGTTTCTGTAGGTGGGAGCCTGCCGAGCAGGCAATGATTCCCTTCAATTTGCACAGCAGCGCTGCTCAATAGGGGCGGGCAGCCATTTCATGGCTTGCTCCAGCAGCAGCGCCACGACGATCGCGCCTGCGGCAATAACGAATAACAACGCGTGATGACCGCCGCTGGCATTGAATAGCGCCGAGTAGGCAAAACCGGCCAGCGCCTGAAACGTAGCGAACGACACCGTGGCGCGGCTCCAGGCGATTTGCTGGCGATGATGTTCCGGCACCAGTTCATGCACCCGCGCCAGCGCCAGCGGCACAATGCCGGGCGGAAATGAACCGAGAATCACCGCCAGCAATGCCAGTGCCAGAAACGAGTGAGTCAGCGCCAGCAATCCAAGGGCAACCGCCTGCACCACCAGCACCAGACGAATGCCGGAGCGTGCGCCAAGCTGATCGGCGAGAAAGCCATAACTCACCGGGCCGACAATCGCGCCCAGGCCATACATCACCCAGATCAGCGCGCCGATATGCGCCCCGGCGCCGAGTCCACGCGCCACGTAATCCACCAGAAACACCATGGCCGGCACCAGGCCTGCGGCCATAAAGGCGTATTGGGCGAACAGCAAGTACACACCGCGCGGTGTCGGTTCTGCGGACACCTTTTCTTGTGTCACGACCGGGTGCAGGACATCAGACGGCCAGCCAAACCAGCTCAGCGCGGTCAGCAACAGGGCCAATGCGCCCAGGCCCAGCCAAGTCGCCTGCAAACCCAGGCTCAACAGCGGCGGCACAAGCGTCCCCGAGCCGGCAATGCCGAGACCGATGCCGAGAAAAATCGCGCCACTGGCCAGCCCTTTACGCGCCGCCGGAACATGCGGCAATACCGTCGCGGCGACCAACACCATGATCGCGCCACCGGCAATCCCGGACAGCAGCCGCCAGCCGAAGAACCAGCTCACCGACAAAGGGAATGCGCAGGCAAAAAATGCGGCGGTGACGATCAGCATCATCAGCCGCAAGGCATTTTTATTGCCGAGCTGGCGCGCGGTCGGCCGGCCCAGCAAGGCGCCGATCAGATAACCCACCAGATTGGCCGCGCCGAGGTAGACCACATCATTGGCGCTGAACCACTGCGCTTCAATCAGCGCAGGAATCAACGGCGTGTAAGCGAAACGCGCCAGCCCGATGCTGACCAGGCTGGCGCAGAGGCCGGCAAAGATCGGCAGCCAGATACCGGTGGAGGTTGAAGTGCGCATGATAGCGATCTCGCGGAAGGTTTATGGCGTTCAGCATATCGGCTATCGTTGCTGCGTTAATGCAGCGAATTGGCGGCACAGTGATGCGAATTTGCATCGTGGGGAGGCAGTATGAATTGGGATGACGCACGGGTATTTCTCGCCGTTTGCCGCGAGTCGACGCTGCGGGGGGCCGCACGGATTCTGGGGGTAGATCAGGCGACCGTAGGGCGACGGATCACCGCGCTGGAAAAGTCCCTGGGCGCGACGTTGTTTTTGCGCACCTCCGACGGCTACGCGTTGACCGCCGTCGGCGAAGCGGCGCTCAAAAGTGTGGAGAAGATGGAGCATTCCGCTCTTGAACTGGAGCGGAAGATTCAGGGCCTGGACGATCGCCTGACCGGCACGGTGCGCGTCAGTACCACGGACTCCCTGGCCATCGATTTCCTGATTCCGGCGATCGCCCGCTTGCACGAGCAGCACCCGGACGTGCGGGTGCAACTGGATGCGTCCACGCAAATCCTCAGCCTGGCCAAGCGCGAGGCGGATATCGCCGTGCGTAACACCCGGCCGGACAATCCGGATCTGATCGCTCGGCGAATTGCCCGATGGCCGGTGGGGCTGTTTGCCTCCCAAGCCTATATAGACGCCCATGGCGTGCCGCAGCCGGACACGGCGTTCGAAGGGCATGATCTGGTGGTCTATCAACCGTATCTGCAAAGCAAAAAGGACCTGACGCTGGTGTCGGAGCCGTTGAGTCGCGGTCGGATCGTCGCCAGCCTCAGTTCCAGTTTGCTCATCCGTCGTTCGATTGCAGCAGGATTGGGTGTAGGAGAAATCCCGGTGTACATGGGCGAGCGCGATGGCTTGATCAGGCTCTGGTCGGAGCGCACTACGCCGCTCCCGTATGAGGTATGGCTGGTAACCCATGCGGACCTGCGCCATACCGCGCGGGTGAGGGCGGTGATTGAGCAGATTGTCGACGTGTTCGCGTCGGAGAATGAGTAGGCGGGAGCGGTTTTGGCACGGCTACAACCTCTGACGAAACGGCCTACACCAGAGGCAGAATCTCCCGGCTTGTGAGCCTGTTGGATGGGGCCTATTGTTACGGCATGTCGGTGAGGGGCGCAGGGCTCGCACTGATATTGATACCAGGGAAGGTATGGGTAAACCCAGGAAGGTGCCGAATTGAGAACCACGGAATTCAGTCAAAACCCAATCAGTGATCTATCGAGTAAAAATCGGAATGCTAAAGCCATGAACGCTATAAGTCGTGAAGAGTTCAATGCCAGGATCGAAACCATCGAGACCAGGATGGACGCTCGGGTCGAGGGTGTGTCGGCGAGAATCGATGCTTACCTGCTGACTCAGGCTGAGCGAGACAAGGCTCAAATGGAGAGGGACAAACGGTACGATTTGATGTGGGACGGCGTACAAAAAATCGCCGAAGACTCAAAAGAAGCCATCAAACAAGCCTCGACAGTGAAGGCACATTACTGGGCGACGACAGCCGTCCATTTCCTCGGAATGATCACCGTCGTTGTGGGGGCGCACTTTGCCAATCAGGCAGCGGTGTTAACCACCTTGCAGACGACACTCGCTGCGATCCAGGTAGGTAAGGATATAGGCGCTCCAAGACCTGCTTCGCAACAAGCACCCGATTCATCACAATAGAAAACGGCCTTCAAAGAAGGCCGTTTTTGTGGGCGTTGAAACGCAGCGTTATGGCATCTCTGGCAGTTCCTGCGGCCGCAAGTCGAACACCAGTACCTCGGCATCGACACCGTTGCTCAAGGTCAGCAACTGTTCCTCGCGAACCCGCACGCCGTCACCTTCCTGCAATGGCTGGCCGTTGAGCTCAACACTGCCACGTGCGACATGCACATAGGCATAGCGGTTGGCCGCCAGTTCCAGCGTGGCGCTTTCCTTGCCGTCGAACAACCCGGCGAAGACCCGTGCATCCTGACGCACCTTGAGCGAGCCGTGCTTGCCGTCCGGCGAAATGATCAACTGCAGGCGACCGCGTTTTTTCTCGGCGCTGAAATGCTCCTGTTGATAGCGCGGTTTGGCACCGCTGACGTCCGGCACGATCCAGATCTGCAGGAAGTGCACCGGTTTGCTCGCCGAATGGTTGAACTCACTGTGTGCCACGCCACTGCCAGCGCTCATCAATTGCACGTCACCCGGGCGGATAACCGAGCCGGTACCCAGCGTGTCCTTGTGTTCCAGCGCACCTTCCAGCACGTAGGAAAAGATCTCCATGTCGCGATGCGGGTGCTGGCCGAAACCTTTACCGGCGGCAACGCGGTCATCGTTGATCACCAGCAGGTCGGAAAAACCCTGTTCGCGAGGGTCGCGATAGCTGGCAAAGGAAAAGGTGTGAAAGGACTTCAACCAGCCATGATTGGCGAGGCCACGATCGGAGGCTTTGCGAAGGGTCAGCATGATGAAATCTCCTTGCGGGACGTGAATTCGTCCGAGTGAGGAGAAGGTTACTGTTTACTGATCGACGCAATAAGTAGATGAAAATTGAAAGACTGTCCCTTTCAGGTTGACAGTTTTGCGATAGCCGTCACACAAAACTTTTGCGCTCAAACGGCTACAGTTGGCCATAATGTCTGGTCTGTATCATGTCTCTCTGATCTAAGTGATGTCTGCCCATGAAAACCGTGGCAATGGTGCTGTTCCCCGACTTTCTTCTGCTCGACATGGCCGGGCCATTGGAGGTTTTTTCGGTTGCCAACCGCTACCTGAAAGCCGAAGCGCATTATCAATTGATCACGCTTGGCACTGAACGTGGCCCACTTCGGGCATCCAATGGCGTGTTGGTGCATGCCGACGCGACCATCGATGACAACACCGAACATTATGATCTGCTGTTGGTGCCGGGCGGCCCGGGTGCCTACAACCAACAATTTCCGGCGCTGTTCGCCTGGCTCAAGGGCGCGGTCCAGCGCGTCGAGTATTACGGTTCTATCTGCACCGGTGCCTTTGTGCTCGGGCATGCCGGGTTGCTGGATGGCTACCGGGTGACCACCCACTGGAACTACACCGAACGTCTGATCAAGGGGTTCCCGAAAGCCCAAGTCACCACGGATCAGATCTATGTCGAGGATCGCAACCTGATCACCTCGGGCGGTGTCACGGCCGGGATCGATATGGCGCTGGCCGTCATCGCTCGCGATCACGGCAAGAAACTCGCCCAGGATGTCGCCAAAGTCCTCCTGGTGGTGATGAAACGGCAGGGCGGGCAGGCGCAGTTCAGTCCGCTGATGGCTGCCGTGGCACCGCAGGAAACACCGATCACCCGCGCGCAAAGCTACGTGCTGGAACATCTCGACGAAGCCTTCACGGTCGAGCGCATGGCGGCCATTGCCAACATGAGTGCGCGGCACTTCGCGCGGGTGTTCGCCCGCGACATCAACATGACGCCGATGGAATTTCTGCAAAGTGCGCGCATCGACTGCGCACGAAATCTGCTGGAAACCAGCGATCTGCCGCTTAAAACCGTGGCTTACAAAAGTGGTTTCGGCAGTGTGCGGCACATGCGTTCACTGTTTGCTGAAAAGCTCGGTCTGACCCCCGTGCAATACCGTGAACAGTTCAGTTAGAGCGCTTGTGTCCGTCTGGCGCACCCGGATGTCCGTGCTGCGCCTCGTCTAGCGGTTGTCGCGTCATCTGAGGCTGCCAAGATAGTTGGCATGGAGAGCCTCATTGATTTGAACACGGCGTCGGTGCTGCATTTCGGCCCTTACGCGTTCCACCTGCGCCAGCGGCTGATACTCGATGGAGATCGGCCCTTGCGCATGGGCGGGCGCGCGCTGGACATCTTGCAAGTGCTGGTCGAGCGTGCCGGTCGAGTGGTCAGGAAGGAGCAACTGATCGCCTTGGTATGGCCGACGTCGGTGGTCGAGGAGATCAACCTGCGCGTGCACATCGCTGCGCTCAGGCGAGCCTTGGGTGACGGTGAGAACGGTCAGCGCTACATCGTCAACGTGCCGCAATGCGGTTACAGCTTTATCGCCGCGGTCCGCTGCGACAGCGTCGCACAAGTGGTCTTCGATGGGCTGCAAACGCCTCAGCATAATTTGCCTGCGCGACTGACTCCGGTCACCGGACGCGACTCATTGGTTGGCGGGCTCGTGCGGCAAATGCCGCTGTGTCGGCTGATGACCGTGACGGGAGCGCCAGGCGTCGGTAAGTCAACGGTAGCGCTGCGCGTGGCGGAGCTGCTTTTGCAGTACTACAGAGACGGCGTGTGGCAGGTCGATCTGAGCTTGATCGACGACGACACACCGCTGCTAGATCATGTGCTGCGCACCCTGGAGTGCGATTTGACCGGGCTCTCGACTCGCCATGCCTTGTTGCTGCTGGATAACGGTGACCATCACCGCGACGCTTGCAGGACTGCGGTTGAAACGTTGCTTGAAGCGGCGCCTCGACTGTCGATTCTCGCCACCTGCCGTGAAGCCTTGCACGTCAGTCTGGAAACCCTTCAAAACGTGCCACCGCTGGCGATTCCAAAGCGCTCGGCAGTCGATTGCAGCACTGAGGCCATGGGCCATTCTTCGGTGCAGTTGTTCGTCAGCCGTGCGCGGGCGCGACAGCATGATTTCCGCTTGCGTGAACAGGACGTCAAAGTCGTGATCGAGATCTGTCGGCAACTCGACGGTTTGCCCTTGGCGATTGAGCTGGCGGCGGCGCAGATCGATGCGCTGGCGCTGGTCGGCTTGCAGGCGCAAATGGCCAACGGCCTGCAAGTGCTCAGCCAAGGCCGGCGCACCGCGGTGTCGCGGCACCAATCCATGCAGGCGGCACTCGACTGGAGCTATCAATGCTTGAGCGAGCAGGAACAACGCGTCCTGCAGCGTTTATCGGTGTTCAAACTGGCGTTTACGCTGGAGGCGGCGCTGGCGGTGATCAGTTGTCCGCAACTGGCTCCGCAGCGGCTTGCCGCGATCATCGAGGGCCTGGCGCAGAAGTCATTGTTGACGGTGGAGCGGGGCGGCGGTACAGGCCGATACCGTTTGCTCAACACCACCCGCTGCTATGCCCGCGAGCAACTTGAGCGCAGCGGTGAAGGGATTGAGCTTGAGCGCCGGCATGCACGTTACATCAAGCGGATTCGCCGAGCCTCAGACGTGCACGTGCTCGCGTAATTCGCCGATCAGCAAGCGCACCTTGCGCAAGTCCGGGGTCGCGTAGCCCTCGGTGAAGCGTTGATAGATCGGACTGAGCAAATCCAGCGCCTCGCGATAGCGCGACTGGCGCTGCCAGAGTTGCGCCAGTGACGTGGCACTGCGCAGTTCCCAGGCAAGCGCGCCTTGGGTGCGGGCGATGGCCAGGGATTGTTGCAGGAGTGCTTCGGCTTCCTGAATGGCCCCTTCGCGAGCAGGCTCGCTTCCACATGGGGTCTGAGTCCACCCAAAATCCCTGTGGGAGCGAGCCTGTTCGCGAAGAGGCCCGCCCAGACAAACCCTCTCTTCATTCAATAACGCATCCGCCCGAGCCCGCAGGATCTCCGCCGTGCTCCACCCGGCATCACCACTCAGCGCCCGCACCAGTAGCGCGTCATCCATAAATCGGCCATCCAGCGTCACCATGATTTCCCCAATCAGCCCGCCGCTGCCTGTCGACACTGGCGCACTGGCTTGTGGTTCGATCACCTGCGCATAGTGCCGCGCCCACGTGTTGAACAGCAGCACCGAATGCTTCTGCGATTGCTCCAGCAACAGTTGCAACAGCGCTCGGGCGTTCTGCTGATCGCCGTTGTAATGAGCGATCAGGCAACTGGCCAGCGCCAGGGTGTAGCAAATCGAGGTGCCATGGTCGATCTGCACGGCGATCTCCAGCGCTTGCTGCGCCGTGCGCCACGCTTGCTCCGGCAGACCCTGCATCCACAACACCCGCGCCAGCACCGTCAACGACGCGACACTCTGGTCGTATTGCACGCCAAAACCGTGAGTGAAGCGGTTGACATGGCCGCTCTGCGCCATGCACTGAAGCACCTGCTCGGCATGAATGCGCGCCTGCAACTGGTCGCCGGCATAGTGCAGGGCCAGGACCCGCAAGCGGTGGGTGCTCAGCGACAACAACGGGTCACCGTGCAGACCGAGGCGGTCGAAGTGCTCACCCTGGGCCAGCGCCATGCGGTAATGCCCGCAGCTGAGGTTGACCGCCATGTGCCCGGACACCGCGCGCAGTTGCCCGGCGACGTCATCGTTTTCGTGCGCCAACCGACGGGCATCGGCGAACGCTTCGATGGTCTCTGCAGTACCGCCCCACGTGTGATAACAGGCACTGCCGAGGGCCAGTTTCAGCGCAACTTTCAGGCGTGGGCAAGGTTCACCGAGTTCATCAAGCAGGCTCAGCGCCCGGCGTACATAGCCGCCGTACTCCTTGAGCAGCGACAACTCTTGCCACAAGGGCGCCGACGCTGCCGCCAGTCGAATCCCCAAACCACCGGGGCCGACACCGTTCAGGCTCCAGTCCAGCGCTGCGCGCAGATCTTCCAGCCCTCGGGCATAACGTTCGATCCACAACGCCGTCGGCGTGGTTTCCCAATCGCTTTGCGCCTGCTGCATCAACGCCAGACAACGTTCGGCATGGCGTTCACGGGTTTCCTCGCATTCGGCGGCGTGATCGAGTTTTTCCAGGGCATAACGGCGGGTCGTGTCGAGCAAGCGGTAGAACACTTCCTCATCGCCGACCTCGACGCTGAGCAGGGATTTGGCCACCAGTTGGGTGATCGATACAAACACCGCCGCGGGGTCGATCTGTTGACCGACGATAACGGCCGCCGCTGACTCCAGGGTAAAACCACCGCGAAATACGCCCAGACGGCGCAGACAGGTTTGCTCGCAACGGTCGAGTAAATTGAAACTCCAGTCCAGCGTCGCGCGCAGGGTGAGGTGGCGCTCCAGACTGCTTTGATTGCCCGCTGCCAACGGTGGCAAGCGGCCCTGCAACTGGCGCAGCAAGCCGTCCAGGCCCAGTTCGGCGACCTGCGCTGCGGCCAGCTCCAGCGCCAGTGGAATGCCGTCCAGTCGGTGGCAGATCTCAACCGCTTGCGGCAATTGGGCGTCGCCCAGTTCGAAGCTTTCCTGCGCGGCTGTGGCCCGTTCGATGAACAATTGCAGCGCCGAAAAATCCAGCGCTTGCTTACGGTTCACGGTGGCCGTAATCGGTGGGTATTCGAGGGAATCCAGACGCTGCACAAATTCGCCTTCCGCCCGCAGGCTCTCGCGGCTGGTGGCGAGAATATGCACCCTCGGTGCGCCGCGCAGAATGCTTTCGCTGAGTGCCGCGACGGCATCGATCAGGTGTTCGCAGTTATCGAGCAGCAACAGCATCTGCCGATTTTGCAAGCCATTGACCAGTGCCACCAACGGATCGCCTTCGAGCAGGGCCAGATCGAGCAGCGCAGCCAAGTGTGAGCAAATCAGCCGGGGATCGTTGAGCGGTGCCAGATCGACCAGTCGGATGCCGTCGCGGTACTGGCCGATCAACTGCTCGGCAACGCGCAAGGCCACCGTGGTTTTGCCGATCCCACCGGGGCCGACCAGGGTGATGCAGCGTTGGCGTGGCAACTGTGTCATCAAACTGTCGACCAGCGGTTGGCGACCGATCATCCGCGTGCGCCGTAACGGCAAGTTGTGCCGACCACCAGCATCGCCCACAGGACGCTCCTCCATGGATTGCGGTAAAACCGGGGCGACGAAACTGTAACCGCGTTGCGCCACGGTGATGATGTAACGCTGGCCGGCCTGACCGTCACCTAGGGCTTTGCGCAGTGCCGCCATGTGCACACGCAAGTTGATGTCTTCGACCACGCTGTCCGGCCAGACGCCGGCCATCAATTGCTGCTTGCTCACCACTTCGCCGGCATGCGCCAGCAGAATCAGGAGGATGTCCATTGCCCGTCGGCCCAGACGTAACGGCTGCTCGCCTTCGAGCACGCGCCGTTGTCCCGGATGAATCCGATAGGGGCCAAAACCGAGGGCCTGATTCGGGCAAAGACTCAACAGCTCACTCCTGCGGTGCGGCGGCGGACAAAGCGGAGTAGGGCCGGGCGCGTGCGCAGGCCGTCTAATCCGGGGTGTCCCGGCATAATCCTCAGGTTTGAGCGTCAGTGCAACGGGGGCCGCGATCAAAACACGGCGGGCTGCGAACGGTGAGTCTTGGGTTCACGCATGATCTGGCAGCGCCAGGCAAACGGATTGATGCCTTCGCTGCGGGTGAACATATGGCAAAAATGCGCCTGATCACAGAAACCGCATTCCAGGCTGATCTGCGTCAGGCTCAGGTCGGTGTGCTGGATCAACAGCTTGGCCCGCGCAAGGCGCTGGGTACGAATCCAGTCCTGCGGCGACAGCCCTGTGCTGCATTTGAAGGCCCTGGAAAAATGGCTGCGCGACAACGAACAGGCGCGGGCCAGTTCGGTGACCTCGAGGCTTTCGCCCAGACGTTCGAGGATCAGTTGTTTGACCTGTCGTTCGCGCTGCGGACTGAG
>NZ_CDROCK010000064.1:0-36966 GCF_977020205.1 Pseudomonas sp. AIG
GCAGCTTGCAGCTTGCAGCTTGCAGCTTGCAGCTTGCAGCTTGCAGCTTGCAGCTTGCAGCTCTGAGCGTCAGCGAAGCAGCCCCATCCGGCGTTTGGCCCGTTGCACCGAACCATTGCGCATCGCCCAGCGCAGCATCGGTGCGCTGCGTCTGACGCTGGCGCGAATCAACTGGCGTTGTAGCGAACTCTGGCGCACATCGAGCATATCGCTGGCCCAGTCCGGCAGCAGATCGATGCCGGCCTTCATCATCAGATCGCCAAACGGGCGGGCCAGCACGCTCGGTGCTGGCGCGGCCAGCAACAGACGCAAAACTTCACGGCTGCGCTCATCGCACAGCAACTGCGGGCGCATGCGTTGCAGGTAATCGGCCACGGCTTGCCTCGACTTCGGCACATCCCGTGCGCCTAGACGTTCAGCAATCACGGCGATTTCCGCGTAATAACGATCCTGATCAGCCCCCGACAATTGCGGATTGCGATAGCGCAAATGTGCCGCGAGAAAGTTGCTGACCTCGGCCACATGCACCCAGGTCAACAAATCCGGATCGCTCGCCGCATAGGGCCGACCATCCGGCGCCGTGCCCACCACCTGCAAGTGAATGGTGCGCACCTTCTCGATCAACCAATCTGCATCCCGCCGCGAACCGAAGGTGGTGCCGGAAACAAACTGACTGGTGCGCCGCAAACGCCCGAGCATGTCCTGACGAAAATTCGAATGATCCCAAACCCCGGCCAGTGCCAGCGGATGCAAGGCTTGCAGCAACAACGCGCTGATGCCGCCGATCAACATGCTGCTGAAATCGCCGTGCACCTGCCAACTGATCGAATCCGGGCCGAACAGACCAGGATCGCCCTTGGGGTTTTCCAGATCGAGCTGACCCAGGGACAGCCCGGTCAGGCTCATGAGTTGGTTTTCGATGCGACTGCGGATGAATTCCATGACCACTCAGTGCGAAAGGGCGGGCGCGGCCGGTTGACCGTGCCCGAAGCGTTACTGATTGAGGCGCTTGTCGATCAGGCCTTGCACCACGCTCGGATCGGCCAGGGTCGAAGTGTCACCGAGGCTGTCGAGTTCGTTGCAGGCAATCTTGCGCAGGATGCGGCGCATGATCTTGCCTGAGCGGGTTTTCGGCAAGGCCGGCGCCCACTGGATCAGATCCGGTTTGGCGAAGCTGCCGATTTCCTTGCTGACGTGGGCCAGCAGTTCTTTCTTCAAATCATCATTCGGTTCGGTGCCGTTCATGGGCGTGACGAAGGCGTAGATGCCCTGACCTTTAACGTCGTGCGGATAACCGACCACGGCGGCTTCGGCGATGCTGTCGTGCAGCACCAGCGCGCTTTCCACTTCAGCCGTGCCGATGCGATGGCCGGAGACGTTGATCACGTCGTCGATGCGCCCGGTGATCCAGTAATCGCCATCCTCGTCGCGGCGCGCGCCGTCGCCGGTGAAGTAATAGCCGGGGTAGGGTTTGAAATAGGTGTCGACCATCCGTTGCGGGTCGCCGTAGACGCTGCGGATCTGTGCCGGCCAACTGGATTTGATTGCCAGCACGCCGCTGCCGGCGCCTTGGATTTCCTTGCCTTGCTCGTCGAGCAACACCGGTTGCACGCCGAACATCGGCTGTGTGGCGCAGCCCGGTTTGATCCGTTGTGCGCTGACCAGCGGGCTGAGCATGATGCCGCCGGTCTCGGTCTGCCACCACGTATCGACGATCGGGCAGCGCTGTTCTCCTACGACATTGAAATACCATTCCCACGCCTCCGGGTTGATCGGCTCACCGACGCTGCCGAGTAATCTGAGGCTGGCGCGCGACGTTTCCTTCAACGGTTCGGCACCTTCGCGCATCAATGCACGCAGGGCAGTGGGTGCGGTGTAGAAAATGTTGACCTTGTGTTTATCGATCACCTGCCAGAAACGCGAACTGCTCGGGTAGCTCGGTACGCCTTCGAACATCAACGTGGTTGCGCCATTCGCCAGCGGGCCGTAGACGATGTAGCTGTGACCGGTGACCCAGCCGACGTCGGCGGTGCACCAGAACACTTCGCCGTCGCGGTAATCCAGCACGTATTTGAACGTCATCGCCGCTTGCAGCAGGTAGCCGCCGGTGGTGTGCAGCACACCTTTGGGTTTGCCGGTGCTGCCGGAGGTGTAGAGGATGAACAGCGGGTCTTCGGCATCCATCGGTTCTGGCGGGCAATCGTCGCTGACCTCGCGTACTGCCTGGTGATACCAGAGGTCGCGGCCTTCGACCCAATCGACGTTGCCTTGGCTGCGCTCGACCACCACGACGGTGCTGACGTCCGGGCAACTTTGCAGGGCTTTGTCGACATTGTGTTTCAGCGGCACGAATTTGCCGCCGCGCACGCCTTCGTCGGCAGTGATCACTGTGCGGCAGTCGGCATCGAGAATGCGGTCACGCAGGGAGTCGGGAGAGAAACCGCCAAACACCACCGAATGGATCGCGCCGATCCGCGCGCAGGCGAGCATGGCGTACGCGGCTTCAGGGATCATCGGCATGTAGATGCACACCCGGTCGCCTTTCTTCACGCCACGGCTTTTCAGCACGTTGGCCAGACGGCAGACGTGGTGATGGAGTTTTTTGTAAGTGATTTGTGCTGATTCGGCCGGGTCGTCGCCCTCCCAGAGCAGGGCGGTCTGATCGCCGCGCTTTTCCAGGTGGCGGTCGATGCAGTTGTAACTGACGTTCAGCTTGCCGCCGGCAAACCAGGCGGCTTCACCGGTTTTCAGGTCGTAGCGCTGAACGGTTTGCCACGGCGTGCTCCAGTCGAGGAACCGCGTGGCCTGTTCGGCCCAGAAGGTGCTGGGGTGTTCAATGGATTCGCGGTACAGGCGCCGATAGTCGTCCTGACTCAATTGCGCAGCCCGGCGGACGGCATCGGCTTTGGGGAACGTGCTGATATCGAACATGACGGTTCCTTATTCTTGTGGTGCGACAAGGATAAAGATGCGCCGATGGGGGCAAGGGTTCAAGGCCGGCAGACGGCTCTCCACCGCGAAGAGCCCCTCACCCTAACCCTCTCCCAGAGGGAGAGGGGACTGACCGAGGTGTTTGGGCTTGATACATCGACTTGAAATTCCTGAGTCGAACTCAAGTATTGAAAACGTGAAAATCGGCTCCCTTTCCCCCTCGCCCCTGGGGGAGAGGGCTGGGGTGAGGGGGGAACGATTTGCCTGTCACCGCGAAATCCACGGCAAACGACAGACGAAAAAAAGCCCCTGAACTTCAGGGGCTCTTTATCAAGCGACTGATCAACCGCGGTGACGGCCGCGGAAGTAGTTGATCAGGCCCTGAGTGGACGGATCATCAGCGTTGGTTTCATCGCTGCCGACCAGACGGTTGTAAACGCCTTTGCCCAATTCCTTACCCAACTCTACGCCCCACTGGTCGAAGGCGTTGATGCCCCAGACCACGCTTTGCACGAACACTTTGTGTTCATACATCGCCACCAGCGCGCCGAGACGACGCGGGCTGATGCGCTCGACCACAATGGTGTTGCTCGGACGATTGCCCGGGATCACCTTGTGCGGCGCGAGTTTGTGCACCTCTTCTTCGCTCATGCCTTTGTCACGCAACTCTTGCTCGGCTTCCGGCAGGGTTTTGCCGAGCATCAGCGCCTGGCTCTGCGACAGGCAGTTGGCGTACAGCCACTGGTGGTGGTCGGAGACCGGGTTGAAGCTAACGATCGGCACAATGAAATCGGCCGGAATCAGTTGAGTGCCTTGATGCAACAACTGGTGGTAAGCGTGCTGACCATTGCAGCCGACGCCGCCCCAGATCACCGGACCGGTATCGGTCGACACCGGCGTGCCGTCCTGACGCACGCTCTTGCCGTTGGATTCCATGTCCAGCTGTTGCAAGTGCTTGGTAATGTTACGCAGGTAGTGATCGTACGGCAGGATCGCGTGGCTTTGCGCGCCCCAGAAGTTGCCGTACCACACGCCGAGCAGCGCCAGCAGCACCGGCATGTTCTGTTCGAACGGCGCGGTCTGGAAATGCTGGTCCATGGTGTAGGCACCGGACAGCAGCTCCTTGAAGTTGGACATGCCGATGGCCAGCGCAATCGGCAAACCGATGGCGGACCACAGCGAGTAACGACCGCCGACCCAGTCCCACATCGGGAAGATGTTTTCTTCGCGGATACCGAACGCCACGGCAGCGGCATTGTTGCTCGATACAGCGATGAAGTGACGATACAGCTCGGCTTCGGAACCGCCCTGCGCCAGGTACCAGGCACGCGCAGCCTGGGCGTTCTTCAGGGTTTCGAGGGTGTTGAAAGATTTCGACGAAACGATAAACAGCGTGGTCTCGGCGCGCAGTTTCTGCGTCAGCTCGTGGAATTCGCTGCCATCGATGTTCGCCAGATAATGGCAACGAACGCCTTTCTGCGCGTAGGACAGCAGTGCTTCGGACACCAGCTCAGGACCGAGGAACGAGCCACCGATGCCGATGTTGACCACGTCGGTGATCGGCTTCTCGGTGTAACCACGCCACAGACCGTCGTGAATGCGGCCGACCAGATCGGTGATCTGGTTGAGAACCTTGTGGACTTCCGGCATCACGTTGACGCCGTTGACCGACAGCTTGTCGCCTACCGGGCGGCGCAGGGCGGTATGCAGCGCCGGGCGGCCTTCGGAGGAGTTGACGATTTCGCCATCGAACAGCGCTTTGATCGCGCCCTTCAGATCGACTTCATTGGCCAGACCCACCAGCAGATTGCGGGTCTGGGCGTTGATCAAATTCTTCGAATAATCGAGAAACAGTCCGCAGCTGCTGAGGGTGAACTGATTGAAGCGCTGCGGATCGGCGTTGAAGGCTTCGCGCATGCTGAAATCCTGCATGGCTTGGCGGTGATCTTTCAACGCTTGCCAGGCAGGCAGAGCGGTAACGTCATGAGGAGTGCGGTAGTACGCCATCGCTGCGGTTTTCCTTTTTACTTGAACGGCCTTTTGAACACTGAACAGACCCGGCACGCCATGTTTGGGCATGGGATCAACTGCGTCGACACGATTTCTGGACACAGGGCGAATACAGTAAACCTCGCGCTGCGTTCTGTCTTGACTTTGTCTGACCAGATCCCTGTACTTTTTTAACATCGAGAGCGGGAACTGGCCGACAAACGGAGGAGGAGCGGGGCGATTTGGCGATCAGGCGAGCTGGACCGGGATGGCGTTGCTGGTGTGGCTCAGCTCGTTGCCGGGCGCCATGTAGAGCATGCGCGGCTTGAAATTGACCAGCTCGGCTTCGCTGTAATGGGCGTAGGCACAAATGATCACGCGGTCACCGACCTTGGCCTTGTGCGCAGCGGCGCCGTTGACGGAGATCATCCGCGAGCCTTCTTCACCACGAATCGCGTAGGTGGTGAAACGTTCGCCGTTGTCGACGTTATAAATCTGGATCTGCTCGTATTCAAGGATGCCGGACAAGTCCAGCCACTCGCCATCGATGGCGCAAGAACCTTCGTAATCGAGCACCGCATGGGTGACTTCGGCGCGGTGCAGTTTGGCCTTGAGCATGATCGCGTGCATGAGGATTTTCCCGGGTTGGCATCGAACGGCGGGCAGTGTGCCCGAAGGCTTTGGGGGCGGCAATACAGCTGAAACCAGATCTTTAAAACACAAAAAAACCTGTGGGAGCGAGCTTGCTCGCGAAGGCGTCATGTCAGTCGATATTTACGTCAGCTGACAGATTGCATTCGTGAGCAAGCTCACTCCCACAGGTTATCGGTGAGGCTTAAACCGGGGTATCGAGGTTCAGGTGCAGGTTATCGATCAACCGCGTGGTGCCGAGGAACGCGGCCACCAGAATCACCAGATCACGATCTTGCGCTGTCGCTGGACGCAGGGTCAGCGCATGGCGGATTTCCAGGTAATCCGGACGCAGGCCCGCCGCTTCCAGCTGCTGTACCTGGGCACTGATCATTGCCGGGAAGTCGCGTTGGCCTTGCTTGATCGACTCGGCAATATTGCTGAGGCTGCGATAAACCACTGGGGCCACCCTGCGCTGCTCTTCGCTGAGGAAGCCATTGCGCGACGACAGCGCCAGGCCATCGGCAGCGCGAACAGTCGGCTCGCCAATGATCTGGATCGGCATGTTCAGGTCGTGCACCAGCGCGCGGATCACCGCCAGTTGCTGGTAATCCTTCTGGCCGAAAATCGCCAGATCCGGCTGGACCATGTTGAACAGTTTGCTGACGACGGTCGCGACACCTTCGAAGTGCCCCGGACGGCTGGCGCCGCACAGGCCTTCGGATAACTGCGGCACGCTGACCCGAGTCTGTCCGGCCATGCCGTCGGGGTACATTTCCTCGACCGTCGGCGCGAACAGCAGGGAGCAACCGGCTTCAAGAAGTTTTTCCTGATCGGCGGCGAGGGTGCGCGGATATTTGTCGAGGTCTTCGCCGGCGCCGAACTGCAGCGGATTGACGAAAATGCTCGCGACCACGAAGTCCACGCGTTGCGTGGCTTTGGTGATCAGTGCAACGTGACCGCTGTGCAGGTTGCCCATGGTCGGCACGAAGCCGATGCGTTTGCCTTCACTGCGGGCGCGGGCTACGGCGGCGCGCAGTTCGCGTACGGTTTTAACGGTGTTCATGCAGAGAATCCGTGTTCGATGCCGGGGAACGTGGTGGCTTTGACTTCGCTGACGTAAGCCTTCAGCGCGGACTGGATGCTGTCCTGGCCGTGCATGAAGTTTTTGACGAATTTCGGTACGCGGCCGGTGATCGACAGGCCGAGCATGTCGTGCAGCACCAGGACCTGGCCGTCGGTAGCGTTACCGGCGCCGATGCCAATGACCGGGATCTTCACGGCCTGGCTGATTTCGGCAGCCAGTTCGCTCGGTACGCATTCGAGCAGCAGCATGGCGGCGCCGGCCTGTTCCAGCGAGATCGCATCGGCACGCATCTGCCGCGCCTGGTTCTCGTTGCGGCCCTGCACTTTATAGCCGCCAAGAATGTTCACCGCTTGCGGGGTCAGACCCATGTGCGCGCAAACCGGTACACCGCGCTCGGCGAGCAGACGGATCGACTCGGCCAGCCACAACTGACCTTCGACTTTGATCATGTGCGCACCGGCCTGCATCAGCATGGCGCTGTTGCTCAGGGTTTGTTCGAGGGTGGCGTTGGCCATGAACGGCAAGTCAGCCAGGATCAGGGCATCGGTATTGCCGCGTTTGACGCACGCGGTGTGGTAGGCCATTTCTGCGGTGGTCACCGGCAAAGTGCTGTCATGACCTTGCAGGACCATGCCGAGAGAGTCGCCCACCAGCAGCACTTCGACACCGGCCTCGTTGCAGGCGTGGGCGAAGGTCGCGTCATAGCAGGTCAGCATGGTGATCTTTTCACCTTTCTGCTTGAGGCTCTGGAGCGTGGTCAGGGTGATGGCTGGCATGTAAAAAATCCTCGTTCAGGCGCTCTGGAAACTACTGCGAGTAACGCGCGTGATTCTTCATCTACTCAGGCGCACGCTCTTTTTGTCGTGCTTATAAGGCCTGGATTGCGCCCGTATGTGCCGGGTTGGCGGCAGCGGGACGCCTATAGTCGTGATGAGCCAACAGGAAGTCAATTGCGTGTGTTACCGCATTGTTACGAGGGGAGTGTTACCGGCGTTACTGATGCGATTCAGCGGTGCGGCTTGGTTGATTCGAGGGTTTTTTGTCGGACAATAAATCTGGATGTGGCGCAATCCCTGTAGGAGTGAGCCTGCTCGCGATAGCGGTGGATCAGCCAATAAATCCGTGGCTGACAGAACGCTATCGCGAGCAGGCTCACTCCTACAAAGGATTTGTGTCAGGCGCGGGGGAGGCGTTCCAGCCCGACGAACGGGCAGGCTGCCAGCAGGTCGGTAAGGGGGCGGCCATCGGCAAGATGCAAATCTTGTGGGGCCAGTTCAGCGAGCGGATACAGCACAAACGCGCGTTCCTGAATCTGGTAATGCGGGACTTTCAGGCGTGGCTCGTCGATCAGTCGATTGCCGAACAGCAGAATGTCCAGATCCAGCGTGCGTGGGCCCCAGCGTTCGAGGCGTTCGCGGCCCTGATCATTCTCGATCGCCTGTAAGGCATCGAGCAGATCCAGCGGCGCAAGATCGCTGTCGAGCGCCGCAACCGCGTTGGTATATCGCGGTTGGCCTGGCAGCAACGAATCGCTTTGATAGAAGGCGGAAACGCCCACAAGTGTGGTCTGCGGCAATTGCCCCAGCGCCGCGACGGCGCTGCGCAATTGTTCGGCGGGGTCAGCGAGGTTGCTGCCCATGCCGATGTAGATGCGTTCCATGCCTTTATTCGCCTGTAGCGCTCGGAGCCCCGGCGCGTTTGCGCTTGGAACCGCTGCTGCGGCGACGTTTGCGCGGAGCACCGCTGGCATCATCGCCCTTGCCGCTGAGGTCGCGGATCATGTCGCGACGCTCGCTGTCGTTGGCGTCCTGATAGTCGGTCCACCATTCGCCCAGGCCATCGGTTTCCTCGCCAGCGCTTTCCCGCAGCAGCAGGAAATCGTAACCGGCGCGGAAGCGTGGGTTGTCCAGCAACAGGTCGGCGCGTTTGCCGCTGCGGCGTGGCAGACGTTCCTGCATGTCCCAGATCTCGCGGATCGGCATGGTGAAGCGTTTCGGAATCGCGATGCGTTGGCACTGTTCGGCGATCAGCTCGTGGGCACCTTCCTGCATCGCCGGAATCGGCGGCATGCCGCGCTCTTGCAGGCGCAACACGCGGGCCGGCAGGGCTGGCCACAACAGTGCGGCGAACAGGAACGCCGGGGTTACCGGTTTGTTCTGCTTGATGCGCAGGTCGGTGTTGCTCAGCGCTTCGCTGATCAGCGTGTGGGTGTACTCCGGGTTGTGTTCCAGCGCATCGGCACTGGCCGGGAACAGCGGGGCGAACAGTTGCAGGTCGACCAGCATTTCGAAAGTGATCGCACCGTGCCCCGAGAGGAACAGCTTGAGCACTTCTTCGAACAGGCGTGCCGATGGAATCTCGCGCAGCATCGGCGCCAGTTCACGGATCGGCTGCACGGTGTGCTTCTCGATGCCGAAGTTGAGCTTGGCGGCGAAACGCACGGCGCGCAACATACGCACCGGGTCTTCCTGGTAGCGCTGCTTCGGATCGCCGATCAAACGGATCAGGTGATTGCGGATGTCGTGTACGCCGTTGGCGTAATCGAGAATGCGCTCGCTGACCGGATCGTAATACAGGGCGTTGATGGTGAAGTCGCGGCGTTGCGCGTCTTCTTCCAGGGTGCCGTAAACGTTGTCGCGCAGAATCCGCCCGCTTTCGTTACGCGAAGACTGGTTGCTGTCTTCGTCGTCTTCGTTGACCGGGTGATTGGCGCGGAAGGTCGCGACTTCAATGATTTCGCGACCGAAATGGATGTGCACCAGTTTGAAGCGACGGCCGATGATCCGCGCGTTGCGGAATTCGGCACGGACTTGCTCGGGGGTGGCGCTGGTGGCGACGTCAAAGTCCTTGGGCGTGATGCCCAGCAGCATGTCACGCACGCAACCGCCGACCAGATAAGCCTGGTAACCGGCACCTTGCAGGCGTTCGACGATATTCACCGCATAGCGGCTGAATTGCGTTTTCTGCAGCGAATGTTGGCCGCTGTTGAGCACTTCAGGGGTGCTGCGGATGTGTTGCGTACGACGCACGGGAGTTCGGAATGACTGGAACAACTTCTTCAGCATGGGATGCACTGTTTGAAGGAATGTTCGGCCATACCAAAGAATGACCGCATGATGGGCGCAGATTCTAGCATTTAGTCGGGGGATGGTGTAGGACACGGCCGATTTGAGCTGCAAGCCGCAGGCTACAGGCATCGCGCGCGATAAAAATGGGGGATTTTGCAGCGGAGGAGAAACTACAAGGGGAGCCGAAGCTCCCCAAGAAGTAGTTGCGTGCTCTTTTTATTATTGATTCGGGCTTCTTGTTTTTGTTGAGTGCCCTCGCCACGAAGTGTTTCCTTCGTGACCCTCCCAATCGGGAGCCAAGAGCAAACGGATTGCTTTGGTCGCTGAATTGCAGTGATCTTACGATCCAACCAGTACAGGCTCTGTCTTAGGACAGTTTTTGTTGTTCTCGGCCTGGTCGTGGGGCAAGCCCCAAATACAACGCCTCTCCAAAAGAATCAGTTAGCTGCGCCTCTCGCCGTCTTGTTTTTATTGTGCGTGAGTCGATTCGTCTTATTTTTATTGTCTTGTGCATTGCTTGTTATTGTTCTTGTACCAAACATATAGCAGGGGGCGTGCCAACTTTTGTGAAACCCAGTAAAACAAAGGGTTAGGTCGATATAACCGTTTTCTCGGGACGAAAAAAAGCCGGGGTTTCGTTACCGATAACCCCGGCTTCTGTTACGTGAATCGACTGAGGTAACAGTTTTTTCACATCCTCATGCGTTACCCGCACACTCGACCGGTAACGTTCAGCTCTCGCTGGCGACCCCGGTCTTGCGCCGTGGGATGCCCAAACGCTGACGGCGCTCCCACAGGCATTTACGGCTGACGCCCAGTTTGCGCGCCAGTTCGGTCTCGGTCATGTGGTCCTGATGTTCGAGGACGAAGTGCTGGAAGTAGTCTTCCAGTGACAAGTCTTCGGTCGGCTCATGGCTGCTGTTGCTGGCGTTACCGCCCGTTTGCGGTGGCAGACCGATGAACTCGTCGTCTTCCAGATCGCTCAGCTCGATGTCGATGCCCAGCAGGTCGGCCGAGATTTCCGGGCTTTCGCTGAGAATCACTGCGCGCTCGACCGCGTTCTCCAGCTCCCGCACGTTACCCGGCCAGGAATAGTGACGAATCGCCTGTTCGGCATCCGCGGCAAACTTCAGGTCGGTACGATTGATGCGCGCGCTCTGGCGAGCGAGGAAAGCCGTGGCGATTTCATTGACGTCGGCGCCACGCTCGCGCAGGGCTGGTAGTTTCAACGCGATCACGTGCAGGCGGTAATAAAGGTCTTCACGGAACTGGCCGATTTTCGCCAGGCTCTTCAGGTCGCGGTGAGTCGCCGCGATCAGGCGTACATCGACTTTCTGCGACTGCACCGAACCGACCCGGCGGATCTCGCCTTCCTGCAACACGCGCAGCAGGCGGGCCTGGGCTTCCAGTGGCAACTCGCCGATTTCGTCGAGGAACAGCGTGCCGCCGTCCGCCGCTTCCACCAGACCGGCACGCCCGGCGCTGGCGCCGGTGAACGCGCCTTTTTCGTGGCCGAACAGTTCGGACTCGATCAGGCTTTCCGGAATGGCCGCGCAGTTCACCGAAATCATCGGTGCCTTGGCACGTTTCGACAGGTTGTGCAGGGCGCGGGCGACCAGTTCCTTACCGGTGCCGGATTCGCCCTGGATCAACACATTGGAATCGGTCGGCGCGACCTTGCGGATCTTGCTGTACAGATCCTGCATCGGTGGGCACGAACCAATGATGCCGATTTCGCCGTTGCTGTTGTCAGCGGCGGGTTTGCCGCTGCCATTGGCCGGTTTGCTGGCAACCGCTTCGCCGGCAGCCGGAGCCGATTGGCGATCACGCAGGATCCGCGCGACAGCCTGCAGCATTTCATCGTGGTCGAAAGGCTTGGCGATGTAATCCACCGCGCCCATCTTCATCGAGTCGACCGCCGAGCGCAGGCTGGCGTAACTGGTCATGATCAGCACCGGCGTGCCTTGGCCGAGCTTGATCAGCTCGGTGCCCGGAGCGCCCGGCAAACGCAGATCGCTGACGATCAGGTCGAACGTAGGAATGGTGAAGCGTTCTTGTGCTTCCTGCACTGAACCGGCTTCGCTGACCTGGTACTGATTACGTTCCAGCAGGCGGCGCAAGGCGGAGCGGATAATTGTTTCGTCTTCGACGATCAAAATGTGCGGCATTGATTCGATACTCTCGACGGTCTCAGTTCACAGCGGACGTCGCTTCGACATGACGCGGTAAGGTCACCCGGATACGGGTGCCGCGTTGGCTTTGTACATCAGCCGGGCTGTCGATGGTGATTTGTCCATAATGCTCTTCAACGATGGAATAGACCAGTGCAAGGCCCAGACCGGTGCCTTCGCCAGGATCCTTGGTGGTGAAGAAGGGTTCGAACAATCTGTCCATGATGTTCTTCGGAATACCGCTGCCTTCGTCTTCAACGATCAGATCGACCGTGTGTTCGCCGGCTTCGCTCTTGACCCGTACCGCACTGTGCGGCGGCGAGGCGTCGCGGGCGTTGGAGAGCAGATTGATCAAGACCTGAGCGAGCCGCTGCGGGTCGCCTTCGACCCAGTGATCGGGATCGCAGAGGTTGTAGAACTGCACTTCGAAATTGCGTCGGTTCAGCGCCAGCAGGCCAATCGCATCCTGCGCCACTTCCGCCAGACACACGGGCTCGTCGCTGTGCTGATGGCTGCCGGCGTGGGCAAAACTCATCAGAGACTGGACGATGCGCGATATGCGTTTGGTTTGTTCGAGAATCTGCCCGCTGATTTCCGTCAGCTCGTCGTCTTCTTCGCGCTCCTCGCGCAGGTTTTGCGCCAGACAGGCGATGCCGGTGACCGGGTTGCCGATTTCGTGGGCGACCCCCGCCGCGAGGCGACCAATGCTGGCCAGCCGTTCGGAGTGCACCAGTTTGTCTTCGAGCATCTGGGTTTCGGTCAAATCCTCGACCAGTAACACCAGGCCACTGTTACCCGGCGCCAACGGCTCATCGATCGCCGCTTTGTGCAGGTTCAGCCAACGAGTCTGACCGTCGAGGGCCAGATGCTGTTTGTGCAAATGCTCGTCGGGCAGATTGATGAAACCCTGCAACAATTCTTTCCACGGTTCGCCAATGGTGCTCAGGCGCGAACCGACCACACGTTGCGCGGCGATCCCGGTGAGCTCCTCCATGGCCTTGTTCCACATCAGGATCTCTTGATCCTTGGCCAGCGAGCAGACGCCCATCGGCAGTTCCTGCAAGGTCTGGCGGTGGTAACGGCGCAGCGCATCGAGTTCAGCGGCCAGACCGGTAAGGCGCGAGTGGTAATCCTCGAGGCGGCTTTCAATGAAGTGGATGTCTTCAGTGACATAGTTTTCGCCGCCAGCCTTGTACGGCAGGAAGGTTTCGACCATGTCCTGGGCCACGCTCGGGCCCATCAGGCCGGAGAGGTTGGCTTCAATGCGGTCGCGTAAACGGCGCAAGGCGTAAGGACGGCGCTCGTCGAAGGGCAGATAAAGGTCACGTAGCGCTTGCTCGACTTCTTTCTGCGCTGCCTTGGCGCCCAACGGTTTGGCCAGTTGTGTGGCGAACTCCTGTGGCGAAGCGGCGTGCAGTTCGCGGCGTTGCGGACGACGGACGTTATCCACCGCGCAGGCTTCGGCGGCGCTGGCTTCTTCTGGACTGGCGTTGGTGAACAGCGAAATCAGCGTGAACATCAACACGTTGGCGGCGAGCGAGGCGATCGCGGCCATGTGCCAACTGGTGTCGTCGAGCACGTAAATCATGTTCAGCAGCGGGATGTAGAAACCCTGCAGATTGCCGACCAGCGGCAACAGCATGGTTACCACCCAGACCAGAATCCCCGCCAGCAGACCGGCAATAAAGCCGCGACGGTTGGCGGTCGGCCAGTACAGCACCGACAACACGCCGGGCAGGAATTGCAACGTGGCGACGAACGCGACGATGCCGAGGTTGGCCAGGTCCTGCTCGGCGCCGAGCATCAGGTAGAAACCGAAGCCGGCCATGATGATCGCAACGATCAGCGCCCGGCGGGTCCACTTCAACCAGCGGTAGATATTGCCTTCGGCCGGTGGCTGATAAAGCGGCAGCACCAAGTGGTTCAATGCCATGCCCGACAGCGCCAGCGTGGTGACGATGATCAGGCCGCTGGCCGCCGATAAGCCGCCGACGTAGGCGAGCAACGCCAGCGGTTTGCTATTGGCGGCGATGCCGATGCCGAGGGTGAAATATTCCGGATTGGTCGTGGCGCCGAGTTTCAGGCCGGCCCAGAGAATCAGCGGCACTGCCAGACTCATCAGCAGCAGGAACAGCGGCAAACCCCAACTTGCGCTGACCAGCGAGCGCGGATTGAGGTTCTCGGTAAAGGTCATGTGGTACATGTGCGGCATCACGATCGCCGAGGCGAAGAACACCAACAGCAACGTGCGCCACGGGCCTTCCTGCAACGGCGTGTGCAGGGCGGCAAGGGCGGTCTGGTTTTGCAGCAGCCACACCTCAAGTTGTTGCGGGCCGTCGAACACGCCGTACAGCGCATACAAACCGACGCCGCCCAGGGCGATCAGTTTGATTACCGATTCAAAGGCAATCGCGAACACCAACCCTTCGTGCTTCTCACGGGTGGCGATGTGGCGGGAACCGAAGAAAATCGTGAACAGAATGATCAGCGCACAGAACGCCAAAGCGACGCGGCTCTGGATCGGCTCGCCGGTGAGGATGCCGATGGAGTCGGCCACCGCTTGAATCTGGAGTGCCAGCAACGGCAGTACACCGATCAGCATGAAAATCGTGGTCAGCGCGCCCGCCCAGGTGCTGCGAAAGCGGAAGGCAAACAGATCCGCCAGCGACGACAGTTGATAGGTGCGGGTGATTTTCAGGATCGGATAAAGCAACACTGGCGCCAGCAGGAACGCGCCGGACACACCGAGATAACTGGAAAGAAAGCCATAGCCGTACTGATAGGCAAGCCCCACGGTGCCGTAGAACGCCCACGCACTGGCGTAAACCCCCAGCGACAAGGTGTAGGTCAGCGGGTGGCGAATGATCGCGCGCGGGATCATGCCCCGTTCACTGATCCAGGCAACGCCGAACAGCACCGCCAGGTACGCGGCGCTGATCAGGATCATCTGGGTCAGGCTAAAGCTCATCGGCATCTTTTTGGCTCTGCAGGATGAAGGTCACGACTATGAGGATCAGCCAAAGCAGATAGGGGCGATACCAGGCGCCCGTAGCGTCGATCCACCAATCCATGATGGCGGGGGAAAACAGGTAGATCCCCACGACTAAAAGCAGGACCAAGCGATAGATGTACATCCCGGCCTCTCTTTTTTATGCGCGTGCCCGAAAACGTGCGGCGATGGTAACGGATGGGCGCACGACTGCAAGTGTCGTCATAGCAGTTGCGCTTCGGGCAGGCTCAGTGTGCGCGCGATCCTGCTGGCATCCCAGTGCGCGCATCCCCACGCGAGCAATTCTTGCGGCGAGGCGTGAGCCAGTTCGGCGCCGGGGTTTTGCCCCAGTGCGCGCAGGGCTCGCAGCAGCAATGGCGTGGCTTGATCCGCTTCAAGCGGCGGCGAGCGGTAGGACTTGCCGAGCTTGTTGCCGTCCGGTTGGGTGATCAGCGGCAGGTGCAGGTAGCGCGGTTGGCGCAGGCCCAACAGTTCTTGCAGATACAACTGGCGCGGGGTCGAGTCGAGCAGATCGGCACCGCGCACGATGTCGGTAATGCCTTGCCAGGCATCGTCGAGCACCACGGCCAGTTGATAGGCGTAGAGGCCGTCGCGGCGGCGGATTACGAAATCGCCGACGTCGCGACCCAGATGCTGGCGGTATTCGCCCTGCACACGATCGATGAAGTGGTATTCCAGTTCCGGCACGCGCAGGCGGATGGCGGCGTCTTGTTGGTCATGACCGGCATTGCGGCACAGGCCCGGGTAAATGCCGTTATAAGGTTCAAGCTGTTTGCGCGAGCAGGTGCAGGCGTAAGCGAGGCCATGATTGAACAGGCTGTTGAGCACTTCAGCGTATGCATCGTGCCGATCGCTCTGGCGCACCATGTCGCCGTCCCATTCGAAGCCGTAGCTTTCCAGTGCCTTGAGGATCGCCGCTTGCGCACCCGGTTCTTCACGGGGCGGATCGAGATCTTCCATGCGCACCAGCCAGCGACCGCCGACTGAACGGGCGTCGAGATAAGAGGCGAGGGCGGCAACCAGCGAGCCGAAGTGCAGGTGGCCACTGGGGGTCGGGGCGAAGCGGCCGATGTAGGCGGGGGATGTCTTGGCAGTCATGAATGCGATAGTACTTTTTCAGCGCGTGTACACAACACCTGTGGGAGCGAGCTTGCTCGCGAAAGCGGTGTGTCATTCAGCATTAAATTGTCTGATCCGGCGCCTTCGCGAGCAAGCTCGCTCCCACAAAGGTAAAGGCAAAGGCAAGGCAAAAGGCAAAAGGCAGAAACAAAAACGGAGCGTTCGCACGCTCCGTTTTTCGTTCAGGTCGAGATTACTTGCCGACCTGCTTTTCCTTGATTTCCGCCAGGGTCTTGCAGTCGATGCACAGATCCGCCGTCGGGCGGGCTTCGAGGCGCTTGACGCCGATCTCGATGCCGCAGGATTCGCACCAGCCGTATTCTTCGTCCTGAATCAGCTCCAGCGTCTTGTCGATCTTCTTGATCAACTTGCGCTCTCGGTCGCGGGCGCGCAGCTCGAGGGCAAATTCTTCTTCCTGGCTGGCACGGTCGGCCGGGTCAGGGAAGTTGGCCGCTTCATCCTTCATGTGATCAACAGTACGATCGACTTCCTGCATCAAGTCCTGTTTCCACTTGTTCAGGATCTTGGTGAAGTGCGCGCGCATCGGGGCGCCCATGTACTCTTCACCTTTCGCCGGAACGTAAGGTTCGAAACCGCTGATCGTGGTTTGCTGCTGTTGCTTTGCTTGGGTGGGCATGAAATGGACCGCCTCTACTCTTGTAATCCATTGCGCAGGATTGCTCCATCACCGACACCTGCCGGCCCTGCGGCTGCAAGCGGGCGAACTTACCAGATCAACTCGGCCCGCGCTACTCCCGGATGTCGAGGCCCCGGCGGGTGGCGCTTGCAAATGTTTGGCAAGCCGTGTCTGGTGGTGTTGAAGACCTGTTCAATCACTGATTTTAGTCAATCCTGGAGCGTACGCTCATATCGTTACAGTCCAGCGTTCTTGAGGCTGTGACCGCTGCGGGTTCTCGCTCGTTCCGGCAGATGGGTAGAATCGTCTCTTTTTTCCCCTGCCGAAGGAAAACCAATGGCTCAGCCCTACAGTGCGCGCAGTCGTGCGATCGAACCGTTCCATGTGATGGCGCTGCTGGCGCGGGCCAATGAATTGCAGGCTGAAGGCCACGACGTGATCCATCTGGAGATCGGCGAGCCAGACTTCACCACCGCTGAACCGATCATTCGTGCAGGGCAGGCGGCGCTGACGGCGGGCAAGACCCGTTACACCGCTGCGCGTGGCATTCCCGAGTTACGCGAAGCCATTTCCGGGTTTTATCAAACGCGGTATGGCTTGAATATCGATCCGCGACGGATTCTGGTCACGCCGGGCGGTTCCGGCGCACTGTTGCTGGCGAGCGCATTGTTGGTCGATCCCGGTAAACACTGGCTGTTGGCGGATCCGGGTTACCCGTGCAACCGCCACTTCCTGCGTCTGGTCGAAGGCGCGGCGCAACTGGTGCCGGTGGGGCCGGAGGTGCGTTATCAACTGACCCCGGATCTGGTCGAGCGGCATTGGGATCACGACAGCGTCGGCGCACTGGTTGCGTCGCCGGCCAACCCGACCGGGACGATCCTGACCCGCGATGAGCTGGCCGGGTTATCCACAGCCATCAAAGCCAGACACGGGCATCTGGTGGTGGACGAGATCTATCACGGTCTGACGTACGGTACCGATGCCGCCAGCGTGCTGGAAGTCGATGACAGTGCTTTTGTACTGAACAGCTTCTCCAAATATTTCGGCATGACCGGGTGGCGTCTGGGCTGGCTGGTGGCGCCGGATGCGGCGGTCAGCGAGCTGGAGAAACTCGCGCAGAACCTCTATATCAGTGCGCCGAGCATGGCGCAGTACGCGGCGTTGGCCTGTTTTGAACCGGACACGATCGCGATCCTCGAAGAGCGTCGTGCCGAATTCGCTCGTCGCCGCGATTTCCTGCTGCCGGCGTTGCGCGAGCTGGGTTTCAACATTGCCGTGGAGCCCGAAGGTGCTTTCTATCTTTACGCCGATATCAGCCAGTTCGGCGGTGATGCCTTCGCATTCTGCCGACACTTCCTCGAAACAGAGCATGTCGCTTTCACGCCGGGTCTGGATTTCGGTCGCTATCAGGCCAGCCACCATGTGCGTTTTGCCTACACGCAAAACCTCCCTCGCTTACAGGAAGCGGTGGAACGAATCGCGCGTGGCTTGAAGAGCTGGCAAGGCTGATGCGCTTTTATCCCCCACTGGAAGAGGCGCGACTGATCCGTCGTTACAAGCGTTTTCTCGCCGATATCGAAACCGTTAGCGGCGAGTTGCTGACCATTCACTGCCCCAACACTGGTTCGATGCTCAATTGTCAGGTCGAGGGCGGGCAGGTCTGGTTCAGTCGCTCAAATGACCCCAAGCGTAAATTGCCCGGTACTTGGGAAATTGGCGAAACCCCGCAGGGCCGCTTGTTTTGCGTGAATACCGCACGGGCTAACGGTTTGGTTGAGGAGGCGTTGCAGGCTGGCGTTATCACTGAGTTGAACGGCTTTACCGCGTTGAAGCGCGAAGTGGCCTACGGGCAGGAAAAAAGTCGTATCGATTTCCGCCTCGAATACCCAAGCGGGCCGGCCTATGTGGAAGTGAAAAGCGTCACCCTGGGCTTCGATGGGACGGCGGTGGCCGCGTTTCCCGATGCCGTCACCCAGCGGGGCGCCAAGCATCTGCGGGAATTGGCGCATCTGGCGCGGGACGGAATTCGGGCGGTGCAGTTGTATTGCGTCAATCTGACCGGGATTGAAGCGGTGCGGCCGGCGAAGGAAATCGATTCGGCCTACGCCGACGCACTTCTCGAAGCAGTGGCCTGCGGCGTTGAGGTACTGGCGTATGGCGTGCGACTGGACCATGAAGAGATGGTCATCGACCGGCGTCTCGACGTGCTGCTCAACGGTTAAACATCGATCCACAGCCCTTGCGCATCTTCTCGGCAGGGGATGGCGGTGAGTGATTGCCCGGCGCAAGGCCCGGCGACGCATTCGCCGTCCTCGATCAGAAACAGTGCGCCGTGGGTGGCGCACTGGATCAGGCTGTTGCTCGGGTCGAGAAACTGGTCGGGATGCCATTCCAGTCCCACCCCACGGTGTGGACAGCGATTGAGGTAGACATAGGCCTGGCCATTGCGGCGTACGGCGAACAGCTTTTTCCCGTCGACTTCAAAACCACGGCTAGTGGCCTCGGCGAGTTCGGCGCCCGCGCAGAGAAACTTCATGGCTATCCTCTAATGTCCGCTCGTGTCTGGATATGTCCGAGCTTGACGTTTAAATGCAAACAATTATCAAATGGCGGCCTTCACCCGCAGGACGGCCGGCAGATGTCGAGGATACGTGGCCTGCCATTCTGATGCCCGGGAAAAACCTTATTCAAGGAAGCTGTGTATGCGCCTGAGTACCCGCGTTGCTGTGCTGTGTGTCGGACTTTTTGTCAGCCACCAGGCTGCTGCAGCTGATTTGCCGCAACGTTGGGTCAGCGCCGGTGGCGCGCTGTCGGAGTGGGTCAGTGCGTTGGGCGGCGAGTCGAAACTGGTCGGCGTCGATACCACCAGTCAGCATCCCGAGTCGTTGAAGGCGCTGCCGAGCATTGGTTATCAGCGCAGTCTTTCGGCTGAAGGCATTCTCAGTCTGCGTCCGGATATTCTCATCGGCACTGAAGAAATGGGGCCGCCTCCGGTTCTGACGCAAGTCAAAGCAGCCAAGGTTCAGGTTGTGTTGTTCTCGGCTCAACCGGATCTGCCGACGCTGGAGAAAAACGTTACGCATCTCGGCCAGTTGCTCGGTACAGAAGCCCAGGCAAAGCAACTACTGCAACGTTATCAACAGCAACTCGATGCACAGAAATTGCAGGTTGCAGATGCGCAGTCCAAACAAAAAGCGCCGGGTGTTCTGCTGTTGCTTGGGCATGCCGGTGGCAAACCGTTGATCGCCGGCAAGGACACCGCCGCTGACTGGCTGCTGCAACAGGCGGGCGGACATAATCTGGCAACTCACACGGGTTACAAGCCGTTCTCCGTAGAGTCCCTCGCCAGCCTTGATCCTGAAGTGCTGGTATTCGCCGACCGTGCATTAACCGGTGACGCGGCGAAAGCGGCGCTGTTCAAGGAAAATCCGATTCTCAATTCAAGTCGCGCGGCCAAGGCCGGGCGTGTGCTGGAGCTGGATCCGACCTTGCTGGTCGGTGGACTCGGGCCGCGTTTGCCGGCAGCGCTGAAAACCCTGTCTGACGGTTTCTACCCGGTCAAGAGCGGCCAATGACCACACTGGTAAAACCCCGTGGCTTGTTCATTGGCCTGACGCTCCTGTGTTTATTGGCGATCTGGCTGTCGTTGGCGTTGGGGCCGGTCAGCCTGCCGCTGTTCGATACGTTGCGCGCTGCGTTGCGCATGATCGGTGTACCGCTGGCGCCTGAGGGACTGGAGCAGGCCGAGCTGATTCTCGGGCAGATTCGTCTGCCGCGAACCCTGCTCGGACTGGCTGTCGGCGGTGTCCTGGCGTTGTCCGGTGTGGCGATGCAGGGCTTGTTTCGCAATCCGCTGGCGGACCCGGGGCTGGTCGGTGTTTCCAGCGGCGCGGCATTGGGCGCAGCGATCGCGATTGTCGGCGGTTCTTTTTTTGGCGGCCTGCCGGAGTGGTTCGGGCCGTATCTGCTGTCGGTCTGCGCGTTTCTCGGTGGTCTCGGGGTGACGGCGCTGGTTTATCGCCTCGGTCGCCGTAACGGTCAGACCAATGTGGCGACCATGTTGCTTGCGGGCATTGCCCTGACCGCGCTGGCCGGTTCAGCGGTCGGGCTGTTCACTTATCTGGCGGATGACGCGACCCTGCGTACGCTGACGTTCTGGAACCTCGGCAGTCTCAACGGCGCCAGTTACGCGCGGCTCTGGCCATTGCTGATCATCAGCGCCGGCGTGGCGTTGTGGTTGCCGCGTCGGGCGAAAGCGCTGAATGCCTTGCTGCTCGGGGAGTCCGAGGCTGGGCATCTGGGCATCGATGTCGAACGGCTCAAGCGTGAGTTGGTTTTCTGCACGGCGCTGGGGGTGGGCGCGGCAGTGGCGGCAGCCGGGATGATCGGTTTTGTCGGGCTGGTGGTGCCGCATCTGGTGCGCTTGCTGGCAGGACCGGATCACAAGGTATTGTTGCCAGCCTCGGTGCTGGCGGGGGCGAGCCTGTTGCTGTTGGCTGATCTGGTCGCGCGGGTGGGGCTGGCGCCGGCGGAGTTGCCGGTCGGTATCGTCACCGCGTTTTTCGGTGGCACGTTCTTCCTTTACCTGCTGCTGCGAGGACGTGCCTGATGTTGCGTGCGCAAAATCTGCACATCCATCGAGGTCGCAAGACCGTGCTCAGCGATGTCACGCTGCAACTCGAGTCAGGTGAAGTGCTCGGCGTACTCGGGCCGAACGGTGCTGGCAAAAGCACCTTGCTCGGCGCGTTGTGCGGGGAGTTGGCGGCGAGCGCGGGCGGGGTTTCGCTCGATGGGCAGGCTTTGACTCACTGGACCGGGCCGCAGCGTGCGCAACGACTGGCGGTGTTGCCGCAGGTGTCGACGCTGGATTTTGCTTTCCGTGTCGAAGAAGTGGTCGGCATGGGCCGGTTGCCTTGGCAAAGTGGTCGGGTGCGTGATGATGAAATCATCGCAGCGGCATTGGCGGCGGCAGATGCCGGGCACTTGAGCGGTCGCAGTTATCTGGCGCTGTCCGGTGGCGAGCGTCAGCGTGTGCATTTGGCGCGGGTGCTGGCGCAGCTTTGGCCGGGGCAGGCCGGGCAGACGCTGCTGTTGGATGAGCCGACGTCGATGCTTGATCCGCTGCATCAGCACACGACGCTTCAGGCCGTGCGCGAGTTTGCCGATCGTGGAGCAGCGGTAATGGTGATCCTGCATGATCTGAATCTGGCTGCGCGTTATTGTGATCGCATTCTGCTGCTTGAAGGCGGGCGCCCGGTGGCGCTGGATACGCCGCAGCAGGTACTGCGACCGGACTCGCTGAAAGCCGTCTTCGGTCTCGAAGTGTTGGTGCAGCCGCACCCGGAGCGTGGGCATCCGCTGATCATCGCCCGCTGACTTTCATCGAGGTGGTGACATGCGTGGGATGTGGTTAATGGCGGTGTTGGTGCTTGCCGGGTGTCAGCATGCTGTTGCGCCTGCGCCGTTCAATGGCGAGATTCGCGATCTGCGCAGTGGTCAGGTGCTGACGGCGCAGCAGTTGCTGACGCGACTTGCTGAGCCCGAGCAATTGATTATTGGCGAGCAGCATGACAATGCCGATCATCACGCCGTGCAGTTGTGGGTATTGCGCTCGCTCGGTGAGCAACGGCCGCAGGGCAGCCTGTTGCTGGAAATGCTTACGCCGGATCAGCAGCCTCGCATTGATCAAGTGCATCAGTCGATAACGCCACCCGCTGACCTGCCTGGTGCATTGGCCTGGCAGGACGGCTGGGACTGGAACCTCTACGGGCCGATTGTCCGCTTCGCCCTCACTCAGCCGTATCCACTGCTGGCGGCAAATCTGAATAGCGCCGAAATCCGCACCGTCTATCGCAACCCACCAGTGTTGAAAGGGCAGCGCAGCAATGTTGAGTCGGTGAAAACTGTATTGCTGGAGCAGATCAGCGATTCCCACTGTGGCTTGCTGCCTGAATCACAGATGCCCGCGATGCTGGCCGTTCAGCAACAACGTGATCGGCGTATGGCTGAGCGTCTGTTGGCGGCTCCCGCACCTTCAATCTTGCTGGCCGGCGCGTGGCACGCACGCAAGGATGTTGGCGTGCCGCTGCATGTTGTGGATTTGGGCGGCATAGAGACTCCGACAGTGCTGATGCTGGCAGAGCAGGGCGCCGAAGTGACCGCAACGATGGCCGATTACGTTTGGTTCACACCCGCCACGCCCAAGCAGGACTACTGCGAGCAGATGCGCAAACAGTTCGGCAAATGACTTTTCCACAGGCAAAAAAAAGACCCGGTAAAAACCGGGTCAAATAACCGTGATTAGCCTGATGAGGAGATAATCTGAGAGTCCGAACCAAGGGCTTTTCAGAATATCGACTGATCTCGCGACCAGTTGTGATAATCATAGCGATTCTCATTAGCGCGTCAACAACTGTTTTCTCATTTCTTTGATTTAGTCTGGGAAATGGCCGTAATGGCCCGGAAACAAAGGACGTGGCGTCAGCTTTTGGTTGCGCTCAATTGGGTGACTTGCTTGTTCAATTGGCCGATCCGCCGCGCCATGCTCTCGATCAGGCTGTGAGCGATCTTTGGATTAGTGCGGGTCATGCTCAGGAATTGCTCACCGGGAATCAGCATCACGGTGCTTGCCTCTCGGACAATGACCGTGGCATTGCGCGGCTCGCCGGTGAACACGGCCATGGCACCGAAAATCTCGTCCTTGGGCACGTCGCCCACCTTCTGCCCGTCCACATACGCTTCAGCATGCCCGTCGATGATCACAAACACGTGGTCAGCCGCGTCACCCTGGTTGATCAGCGTTTCACCCGCCTCGACCCGTTTGAAGCCATTGGTGCTACGAAACTCGCGCGGTTTCAGCTCGGCGACGGCATGCGCGAGGAGTGCCATTTGCCCTAGCAGATACTGCAGAAACTGGTCTGCGCGATGAGCGTCGGCATACAAGTACTGGAAAACTTCGCGGCGCCGATAGGGCGTCAAACGCAATGCCCCATCACTGCATAAACGGCAATCAGCCCAGTCCTCACCCTGCTGAAGGCCGAGCAGATCGCCCTCCTGCCAATAAAACAGAGGGCGCGCGCCGATGCAGCCGTTGATTACACCTTCATTCAGCAGCAACAGCTGGTCGGTGGGTAACTGCGCGAGTAAATCATCCGACGCATCCAGTTCCAGAGGTGGCCCACAAGGCGCAAGGTCGCGCAACCACAGCGTGGGCAAGCTCTGCAAACGGTTGATCAAGGCATCGGCGTGAGCCGATTGTTCCCCCAGTAAATACATGACGGTCTATGCCCGTTCAGTTCTTGTGGCGCGAGGAGATGGCTTCAAGCTGTTTGTTCAGGGCGTCCTTGCGTTCGGCGGGAATGTCATTCCAGTGCACATCCATCAGCGCGCCCTCGATCGCATACAGCAACACCTTCGATGCGCGAAACCCGCGGGTACGCACGGCCCGGTAGGCGTCCACCGCGCCCAGGCGACGCAAGTCCGAGGCACTGTGGATGCCCACGGCATGCAGCCATTGCGCCGACGTCTTGCCAAGATTCTTCAGGTGTTGCAGTTCATCATTCATCAAGCCTCCTTGCGACGGCCGAATGGTGCGTTGTCGAGCTTCTCAGGAGTGTAGCCATCAGTAGGAAAAGCGTGGTTCTTTGGTCGGATTCGACGCAAATGCTTCTAAGAAAGGGCGCTTGAAAGGCCTGCGAACGCAGAAAGAAGGGGAAAAACACATATCAATGTAGGAGTGAGCCTGCTCGCGATAGCGGATTGCCAGGCACACATGTGTTGAATGTTAAACCGCTATCGCGAGCAGGCTCACTCCTA
This sequence comes from Pseudomonas sp. AIG, assembly GCF_977020205.1. Taxonomy (NCBI): domain Bacteria; kingdom Pseudomonadati; phylum Pseudomonadota; class Gammaproteobacteria; order Pseudomonadales; family Pseudomonadaceae; genus Pseudomonas; species Pseudomonas sp. AIG. The sequence goes on from NZ_CDROCK010000064.1 coordinate 24,458, forward strand.
CAGGGGCAGGCGCTAGATGGTTATATCAGCGAGTGCGATAGCGCAAACGCGTACCGAAATTCATCGACATCAGAATCTCGTCAGCGCTCAGCTCCGGCGGGAAGTAGGCTCCGGAAATCTGTGCGTGGGCCAGGCTTGCACCTTCCAGCGACGCATTGCGGAAATCAATGCCGCGCAAATCGGCAGAACGGAAGTAAGCGTCGCGGAAATCCACGCCATCAGCGTTCAGTTCACGCAGATCGAGACCACGGAAATCGCCGCCGACCATGTCGATCGGGCCGTCCTGTGGACGCTCCTTGTTGAAGCCGGTGATGTCGTCTTTGTGCAGCAGGGCATACAGCGGGGTGTCGAGAAGTTTCGGCTGGCTCATGTCATATCACCGTTGGTTTTATGACGCCAGTATAGTGCCACTATTTGACGGCCGTGAAGCAAGCGAGGGCTTCACGGCCGAAATAGTTTCTTACAGGCCTGGCAGGCGCTGACGAATCTGCGCGACCACGGTGTCCAGCGTGCCGGATTCATTGGTCTGCACGCGTTTGCTGCGCAGAATTTCTTCCGGCGTCAGCGCTTCACGATTGGCCTGCTGCGCTTCGATCACGGCCAGTGTGGCGTCGGACGGATCCTGTTTGTCCGCCTGACGAATCGCCAGCCAGCTCTCGATCACCGCTTGCGGCGCGTTGCAGTCGAGGATCAGGAATGGCGTACCGGTGGCCTCGGCGATTTTCGCCGCGTTGTCGCGCTGCTCACGCTTGAGGTAAGTGGCATCGATCACCACCGGGAAACCGGCGTGCAGGATCACTTCAGCGATTTCATGCAGGCGCGCGTAAGTGGCGGCGCTGGCGTCTGCGCTGTAAATGCCGGCCTGCACATCGTTGGCGACGGTTTGCTCACCGAACAGGCGCTTGCGTTCAACGTCCGAACGCAGGCGAATGGCGCCCAGCGCTTCGACCAGACGCATGGCCACGTGGCTCTTGCCGACAGCAGAAACGCCATGGGTGATCGCCATGAAGCGCGAAGGAATGGTGCTGTAACTTTCGGCCAGGTTGGCGTAGTTGCGGTATTGGCGCAGGGTGGTGGCGCGCTGCACCGGAGTCGCGTCCGCCGGCATGCTGAACAGCGCAACCTTGGCGCGAACCAATGCGCGGTAGGCTTTATAGAAGTTCAGCACTTCCAGGCCCTGATAGTCGCCGGTCAGTTCCAGATACTGGCTGATGAAGCGGCGAGCCAGGGATTTCAGTCCACGGTCTTCCAGATCCATCGCGAGGAAACCGGTGTCGGCCCAGACGTCAGTGAAGCGGAAGGGTTCGTTGAACTCGATGCAGTCGAAGATCACCACTTTGCCGTCGATGACCGTGGCATTGCCCAAGTGGATATCGCCATGGCACTCGCGGGTGAAACCGTCAGCCTTGCGCTGGGCAAACAGTGGCTTGAGACGCTCGAAGCTGCTTTCGGCCCAGGCCTTCAGTGCGTCGAGTTGCAGCAGATCGTTTTTGTCGCTGAGGAACGGCAGGATCTGCTCGAAGTTTTGCGAGACTGGCGCCATCACGCTGTCCGGGGTGCCGGCGCCGTGTTCGGCCGGGACTTTTGGCGCGGTGAGGTGGAAGTGAGCGATCTGCTGTGCCATCTCGTCGATGTGCTGGGTGGTCAGCTCGCCGTTGGCTTGCAGAGTGCTGAGCAAACCGGTCTGCGGGAACTGGCGCATTTTCAGCACGTATTCAATCGCCGCGCCGTCGCCGCCCAGTTGCGGTGCCTCAACGCTGCCGGTCACCGGCAACACTTCCAGATACAAATCATCGGTCAGACGCTGGTTCAGACGCAGCTCTTCAGCGCAGAAATGCGCGCGCGATTCGAGGCCGGTGAAGTCGAGGAAGCCGAAATTCACCGGCTTCTTCACTTTATAAGCGAACGGGCCAGTGAGGATCACCCACGAGATATGGGTTTCGATGACCTGAAACCCTTCGACAGGGTGCGGGTAGAGGGCCGGGTTTTGCAGGGCAGCGATCAGTGATTGGCTCACGGGCGATCCTTCAGAGACTGGGGGGAATTCGAGGCGGCCATTATGGCCGCTCGCCAGCCTGACGCAAACCTCGGAGCGCTCCTGTTGAGGATGAATAAAGTGCGTATAATCCGCCGCCATGACTCGAACTCGATCCCCCCGTACCAAGAAAAAACCAGCTTCCAAGGGCCTTAGCCCGTGGTTGAGCTGGGCCATTAAACTCAGTCTGGTCGGCCTTGTCGTGCTGGCCGGCTTCGCCGTTTACCTTGATGCCGTGGTGCAGGAGAAGTTCTCCGGCAAGCGCTGGACCATCCCGGCCAAGGTCTACGCGCGGCCGCTTGAGCTGTTCGTCGGACAAAAGCTCAGCAAGGACGATTTCCTTACCGAACTCGATGCCCTCGGCTACCGTCGCGAAGCCGTGAGCAATGGCCCTGGCGCCGCAGCCGTCAGCGGCAATACAGTCGATCTGAATACCCGTGGCTTCCAGTTCTATGAAGGTCTGGAGAAACCGCAGCCGGTGCGCGTGCGTTTCTCTGGTGATTACGTCGCTGAGCTGTCGGCGACCAACGGTTCGAAGCTGTCCGTGGTGCGTCTTGAACCGCTGATGATCGGCGGCATTTATCCGAAAAATCTCGAAGACCGCATTCTGATCAAACTCGATCAGGTGCCGCCGTACCTGCTCGAAACCCTGGTCGCTGTCGAAGACCGCGATTACTACAGCCACTGGGGCGTGTCGCCGAAGTCGATTGCCCGTGCTATCTGGGTCAACACCTCGGGCGGCAAGATGACCCAGGGTGGCAGTACGCTGACCCAGCAGTTGGTGAAAAACTTCTACCTGACCAACGAACGCAGCCTGACCCGCAAGCTCACCGAAGCGATGATGGCGATGCTGCTGGAACTGCATTACGACAAAAAGGAAATCCTTGAGGCCTACCTCAATGAAGTCTTCGTCGGGCAGGACGGCCAACGTGCAGTGCACGGGTTTGGTCTGGCCAGCCAGTTCTTCTTCGGCCAACCGTTGTCCGAGCTGAAACTGCATCAGGTGGCGTTGCTGGTCGGCATGGTCAAAGGCCCGTCTTACTACAACCCGCGTCGCAACCCGGAGCGTGCGCTTGAGCGTCGCAACCTGGTGCTCGATGTGCTTGAGCAGCAAGGCGTGGCGACGGCCGAACAGGTCGAAGCGGCGAAAAAAATGCCGCTGGGCGCGACCACTCGCGGCAAGCTTGCCGACAGCTCGTTCCCGGGCTTCATCGATCTGGTCAAACGCCAGTTGCGTGAAGACTACCGCGACGAAGACTTGACCGAAGAAGGCCTGCGCATCTTCACCAGTTTCGACCCGATCCTGCAGATGAAAGCCGAGGCCTCGGTCAACGACACCTTTAAACGTCTGGCCGGGCGTAAAGGCTCCGATGACGTGGAAGCGGCGATGGTCGTGACCAATCCGGAAACCGGCGAAGTCCAGGCCATGATCGGCAGCCGTCAGGCCAGTTACGCCGGTTTCAACCGTGCGCTGGATGCGGTGCGACCGATCGGCTCGTTGATCAAACCGGCGGTTTATCTCACCGCACTGGAGAAACCGAGCCAGTACACCCTGACCAGTTGGCTGTCTGATGATCCATTGTCGGTCAAAGGTGCGAACGGTCAGGTGTGGAAACCGCAGAACTATGACCGCCGCTCCCACGGCACCGTGTTCCTCTATCAGGGCCTCGCGCATTCCTACAACCTGTCGACCTCGCGTCTGGGCCTGGAAGTCGGTGTGCCGAATGTGTTGAAAACACTCGGTCGTCTGGGTGTAACGCGTGAATTCCCGGCCTTTCCGTCGATGTTGCTCGGTGCAGGTGGCATGACGCCGATCGAAGTGGCGACCATGTACCAGACGCTGGCCAACGGTGGTTTCAACACGCCGATGCGCGGGATTCGCAGCGTGCTGACCGCCGAGGGCGAACCGCTCAAGCGTTATCCGTTCCAGATCGAGCAGCGTTTCGACCCCGCCTCTATCTATCTGATCCAGAACGCCATGCAGCGCGTGATGCGTGAAGGTACCGGCAGCTCGGTTTATAACGTGCTGCCCAAGACCCTGACGCTGGCGGGCAAGACCGGTACCAGTAACGACTCCCGTGACAGCTGGTTCGCCGGTTTCAGTCAGGATCTGCTGGCGGTGGTGTGGCTGGGGCGCGACGATAACGGCAAGACGCCGTTTACCGGTGCGACCGGTGCGCTGCAGGTCTGGACCAGTTTCATGCGCAAGGCCGATCCGCTGCCGCTGGACATGCCGCAGCCGGACAACGTCGTGCAGGCGTGGGTCGACTCGCGTACCGGGCAGGGCTCCGACGCCAACTGCCCGGGGGCGGTGCAGATGCCGTATATTCGCGGCAGCGAACCACCACCCGGCGCCGCGTGTGCGGGCGAAACGCCTGCCTCCGGCGAATCGGTGATGGATTGGGTCAAGGGCTGGATGAATTAAGCGAAGAGGGTTTCAAGTGAACAAGTGGTTGATTCCAGCGGTGACCGCCGTGGCTTTGCTCAGCGGCTGCTCTACCGTACAGCGTGGTTCGATCCCGGTGGTTGATTCCGGGACTGCGGTGTCCAACAGTGAACGTATTTCGGCCAATGGCGGCTTCCGTCAAACCACCGTAAAGCGTCCTGCGCAAGCGCAGACTCAAGCGATCCCGCAAGGCGATACCGGCGTGGTGGTGATGGTGCCGGGTGGCGGCGCAACAACGTCCGCGCCGATCAGCTCTTCGCCGATTGTGCCGGGCCCTGCGTCCGGTGGTATCACGGCAGGCCCGTACAACCCTTCAGCGGTTGAATCGGCGCCGGTCAACACGGGCAGCTACAGCATGCCGTCGACGCCGAGCGGTATTCCCTCGGCCAGCAGCGGCGGTGGCCTGTCGGCGGATGAGCAACTGGACGGCCCGGTACTCGCCTTGCTGACGACAGCTCAACAGCAGCAGGCCGGTGGCGACCTCAATGGCGCGTCGTCCAGCCTGGAGCGCGCCCAGCGTGTGGCCCCGCGTGAACCGCAAGTGCTTTATCGTCTGGCGCAGGTGCGCATGGCCCAAGGCGATGCGCCGCAAGCCGAGCAGTTTGCCCGGCGTGCGCTGACCATGGCCAACGGTCGTCCGGACCTGCAAGCCAACCTGTGGGAAATCATCGCTCAGTCCCGCGAGAAACAAGGCGATTCCGCCGGCGCCGCTCAGGCCCGTCAGAAGGCCAAGGTTTCGCTGTAATGGATGCTCGCTTCCCGAAAATCGCCGATCAGCTGTTGCTGATCGAGCGTGAACTGCGCACTCAGGGCTGGTGGGATGAAGTTCAGCCGTCAGCAGAAGCGTTGAGCAGTGTCGAGCCGTTTTCGGTCGATACGCTGGATTTCGAGCAGTGGTTGCAATGGATCTTCCTGCCACGCATGAAGATGATCCTCGAACAGGATCTGCCACTGCCGAATGCCTCGGGGATTCAGGAAATGGCCGAGATGGTCTTCGCCCAGCGCAATCTGCGAGGCAAGGATCGTCAGCTTCAGGTGTTGCTCAAAGAGTTTGACCTGCTGATCACTGCCTCGCGCTGATACCGAGTCTGTGTAGGAGCTGCCGAAGGCTGCGATCTTTTGATCTTCAAAGCCAAAAGATCGCAGCCTCGTTTCACTCGACAGCTCCTACAGTTCTGCAGATGCCTATTGGCAATTCTCGGCTATCTGCTTCTGAGCCTCGACAATGCGCTCCTGGCGCTGTGCATCGTCCAGCCGGCGCAACTGTCCCTCCACTTCCTCCCTCAAGCGCGGATTGTTCTGCAATTGCGCCAGATTCGTGCGTGCCTGCTCGCAAAACTGCTTGAGCTGCGCCTGTTGGTCGGCCACCTGTTTCTTCACCTTGTCATTGATAGTCTTCTGATCACCCAGCACGCCACTGCCCGGCATTGCCGCCGATTTCGGTGGAGGCGAGGAGGGCGTCTGCATTGTCGTCGATGACTGACCCTGTGGCGGCTGCGCATCGAAGTGCGTGACCCCTTGAGCATCGACCCATTTGTAGATTTGAGCGGCCATGCACCCTGGGCTGAGGCCGATCAGCAGAGTAAGGAGGAGCGTTCGCATGCTGATTCCTTGGCAAAATTGCGCAATTGACACTAACAGAGTAGCGGTTTTCAGGTTTTTTCTTGCGTTCTCATGTGCTTACCCACAATTAACCATAGAGACGGCTTGACTTGGAGAGGGCGAAACAGAAGAATCCAAAGTCCGCTGTAGAGGGACTGCCAGAAGCAGACCCACTCGGTAGATCATGAGGCGCACATCCGCGCCGACCTGTTACACCCGCAACGCGTTACCTCGCGCTGGGTGGGAAAGGCCCGCAAAACTTGGGACGATCCCAATACTTGCTCAGTCAGTGCTGACGTAGTCGGCGACCACCGTCGCTCATGCTCTGCCGAGAAGTAAACCTATTAAGACCCGCCCCTTTTTTGTGGACGGTATTCTGGCGTTTTAGAGGTGAACAACGTGGAGCTTTTATCTGGCGGTGAGATGCTCGTCCGCTTTTTGCGTGACGAAGGCGTCAAATATATCTACGGGTACCCGGGTGGTGCTCTCCTGCATGTTTACGATGCCCTGTTCAAAGAACCGGAAGTGACTCACATCCTGGTTCGTCACGAACAAGCGGCAACCCATATGGCTGACGGTTATGCCCGTGCCACCGGTAAAGCCGGCGTGGTATTGGTGACGTCCGGTCCTGGCGCCACAAACGCCATTACCGGTATCGCGACCGCCTATATGGACTCGATTCCAATGGTGATCATTTCCGGTCAGGTGCCCAGCACCATGGTCGGCACCGATGCGTTCCAGGAAACCGACATGATCGGTATCTCCCGGCCGATCGTGAAGCACAGCTTCATGATCAAGCACGCTTCGGAAATCCCGGAAGTCATGAAGAAGGCCTTCTACCTGGCGCAATCCGGTCGTCCGGGCCCGGTCGTGGTCGATATCCCGAAAGACATGACCAACCCGGCCGAGAAGTTCGAATACATCTTCCCGAAGAAAGCCAAGCTGCGTTCCTACAGCCCGGCCGTTCGCGGTCACTCCGGGCAAATCCGCAAGGCGGCAGAAATGCTCCTGGCGGCCAAGCGCCCCGTGATGTACTCCGGTGGCGGCGTGATTCTCGGCAACGGTTCCGCACCGCTGACCGAACTGGCGAAAATGCTCAACCTGCCAGTGACCAACACGTTGATGGGCCTGGGCGGTTTCCCTGGCACTGATCGTCAGTTCATCGGCATGCTCGGTATGCACGGCAGCTACACCGCCAACCTGGCGATGCACCATGCTGACGTGATCCTGGCGGTCGGCGCGCGTTTCGACGATCGCGTGATCAACGGCGCGGCGAAGTTCTGCCCGAACGCCAAGATCATCCACATCGACATCGACCCGGCTTCGATTTCCAAGACCATCAAGGCCGACGTGCCTATCGTGGGTCCGGTTGAGAGCGTCCTGACCGAAATGGTCGCGATTCTCAAGGAAATCGGCGAGACCCCGAACAAGGAGTCCGTGGCCAGTTGGTGGAAGCAGGTGGATGAATGGCGCGGCGATCGCGGCCTGTTCCCTTACGAAAAGGGCGACGGCAGCAAGATCAAGCCGCAGACCGTGATCGAAACCCTCTGCGAAGTGACCAAGGGCGATGCCTTCATCACCTCCGACGTCGGTCAGCACCAGATGTTCGCGGCGCAGTACTACACGTTCAACAAGCCTAACCGCTGGATCAACTCCGGTGGTCTGGGCACCATGGGCTTCGGTTTCCCGGCGGCCATGGGCATCAAGTTGAGCTTCCCGGATGACGACGTTGCCTGTGTCACCGGTGAAGGCAGTATCCAGATGAACATCCAGGAACTGTCGACCTGCCTGCAATACGGCTTGCCAGTGAAAATCGTCATCCTCAACAACGGTGTTTTGGGGATGGTGCGTCAGTGGCAAGACATGAGCTACGGCAGCCGTCACTCACACTCCTACATGGAATCGTTGCCTGACTTCGTCAAGTTGGCTGAAGCCTACGGTCACGTTGGCGTACGCATCACTGAATCGAAAGATTTGAAGTCGAAGATGGCAGAAGCGTTCGCCATGAAGGATCGCCTGGTGATCATCGACGTTTCGGTCGACACCAGCGAGCACGTCTATCCGATGCAGATCAAAGACGGCTCGATGCGCGATATGTGGCTGAGCAAGACGGAGCGTACTTAATCATGCGGCACATTATTTCCTTGCTTCTGGAAAACGAACCCGGCGCTTTGTCTCGCGTAGTCGGCCTGTTCTCGCAGCGCAACTACAACATCGAAAGCCTGACCGTGGCTCCGACCGAAGACCCGACCCTGTCGCGTCTGACGCTGACCACTGTTGGCCACGATGAAGTCATCGAGCAGATCACCAAAAACCTGAACAAGCTGATCGAAGTGGTCAAGCTGGTGGACCTCTCGGAAAGTGCTCACATCGAGCGCGAACTGATGCTGGTCAAGGTCAAGGCCACTGGCGCCCAGCGCGCCGAGATCAAACGCACCACCGATATTTACCGTGGACAGATCGTCGATGTCAGTGCCAGCGTGTATACCGTTCAATTGACCGGTACCAGCGACAAGCTCGACAGCTTCATTCAGTCCATCGGCACCGCCTCGATTCTGGAAACCGTCCGTAGCGGCGTGACCGGCATTGCCCGCGGCGACAAAGTACTCAGCATCTAAACCAAATTAGCGAATGGCCTGAACGGCCTGGATATAAAGGGGAAATTCATGAAAGTTTTCTACGATAAAGACTGCGACCTGTCGATCATCCAGGGCAAGAAAGTTGCCATCATCGGTTACGGTTCCCAAGGTCACGCTCAAGCGTGCAACCTGAAAGACTCCGGTGTCGACGTTACCGTTGGTCTGCGTAAAGGTTCGGCCACTGTTGCCAAGGCTGAAGCTCACGGCCTGAAAGTGACTGACGTTGCCTCCGCGGTGGCTGCTGCCGACCTGGTCATGATCCTGACCCCGGACGAGTTCCAGTCCTCCCTGTACAAGAACGAAATCGAGCCGAACATCAAGAAAGGCGCCACCCTGGCCTTCTCCCATGGCTTCGCGATCCACTACAACCAGGTTGTTCCGCGTGCCGACCTCGACGTGATCATGATCGCGCCGAAAGCACCAGGCCACACCGTACGCTCCGAGTTCGTGAAAGGCGGCGGTATCCCTGACCTGATCGCGATCTACCAGGACGCCTCGGGCAATGCCAAAAACGTTGCACTGTCCTACGCCGCCGGCGTTGGCGGTGGTCGTACCGGCATCATCGAAACCACCTTCAAGGACGAGACCGAAACCGACCTGTTCGGCGAACAAGCCGTTCTGTGCGGCGGTACCGTTGAACTGGTAAAAGCCGGTTTCGAAACCCTGGTTGAAGCTGGCTACGCGCCGGAAATGGCCTACTTCGAGTGCTTGCACGAACTGAAGTTGATCGTTGACCTCATGTACGAAGGCGGTATCGCCAACATGAACTACTCGATCTCCAACAACGCTGAGTACGGTGAGTACGTGACCGGTCCGGAAGTGATCAACGCCGAATCCCGTCAGGCCATGCGCAACGCCCTGAAACGTATTCAGGACGGCGAATACGCCAAAATGTTCATCAGCGAAGGCGCAACCGGCTACCCTTCGATGACCGCCAAGCGTCGTAACAACGCCGCTCACGGTATCGAAATCATCGGCGAGCAACTGCGCTCCATGATGCCGTGGATCGGTGCCAACAAGATCGTCGACAAAGCCAAAAACTAAGTCGTCCTTCTTGTACGGAAAACGCGGCCTCGGCCGCGTTTTTTCGTTTGAGCGTGTGGTTCTGGTATAAAGCTGCAGCGTTTGTGGCCGAACTGTCGTCCTCAAGCACCTGTCGAAATTTCTCCAAACCGTTGCAAGGTAATGTCCATGAGCGAACGTCCCGAAGAGCCGAACAAGGCTTCTGACGCCGAAAGCCTGCTGCCCATCGATGAGCACATCGAAGAAGGGCACGACGCAGAAGGTCGTAAAGTCCGGCATCGTGGTATCTATCTGCTGCCGAATCTGTTCACCACTGCGAACCTGTTCGCAGGGTTTTACTCCATCATCAACTCGATGAGCGCCCAGGCGGCATTGAGTGCGGGTGACTCGGCGAATGCGAGCAAGTACTTCGCTTTCGCCGCGATCGCGATTTTCGTCGCCATGGTGCTCGACGGCCTCGATGGTCGTGTGGCGCGCATGACCAATACGCAAAGTGCCTTCGGTGCCGAGTACGACTCGCTGTCGGACATGGTCGCGTTCGGTGTTGCGCCGGCGCTGCTGGCGTTCGGCTGGGCGTTGGGCGACATGGGCAAGGTTGGCTGGATGGTCGCCTTCATCTATGTGGCGGGCGCGGCGTTGCGTCTGGCGCGTTTCAATACTCAGGTGGGTACGGCTGACAAGCGCTATTTCATCGGTCTGGCCAGTCCGGCGGCTGCCGGTGTGGTGGCGGGGATCGTCTGGGCATTCAGCGATTACGGCATCCAGGGTTCGAAGATGTCGTTCCTGGTCGCACTGATGGTTGCGGCGGCCGGCATGCTGATGGTCAGCAACATCAAGTACAACAGCTTTAAGGAGTTGGATCTGAAAGGTCGCGTGCCGTTCGTGGCGATCCTTGCGGTGGTGCTGGTGTTCGCCGTGGTCTTCAGTGATCCGCCGCGCATTCTGCTGCTGGTGTTCCTCGCCTACGCCGCTTCTGGCCCGGTGCAGTACCTGTTGCATCTTCGTCGACACAAAAAAGCCGAGTGATGTAATTTCACGCATACTCCGCAGTCTATGGGTGCATCTGTCCTCCAAAGCTGCGGAGTTGCCATGCTGATCAAAGTCCCCAAAGCGTCCGACTGCCATGAGTCGGATGTCACGCCTGAATCCATTTATCTCTCTCGCCGCCAATTACTGGGGGCCACTGCTGCCGGTATCGCCGTCAGTAGCCTGCCACGTTGGGCCAATGCCGACGATGCAGCGCGGTATGCCGATGTCGAACCCGGTAAAGCGCTTGCCTGGTTTAACGACAAGCTGGCCTCTACTAAATGGGGGGCAGTCAACGTCAAGGATGAGGCAATCACGCCTTATAAAGACGCCACCCATTACAACAACTTCTATGAGTTCGGAACCGACAAGGGTGATCCGGCAGCTAATGCCGGCTCACTGAAAACCGAACCATGGAGCGTAGTGATCGACGGGGAGGTGGGTAAGCCGGGGCGATATGCGCTGGAAGACTTCATGAAGCCGTATCAAATGGAGGAACGTATCTATCGCCTGCGCTGTGTCGAGGCGTGGTCGATGGTTATTCCATGGATCGGCTTTCCGATCTCGGCGCTGCTCAAGCAGGTCGAACCTACCTCGAATGCCAAATACATCCGTTTTGAAACCTTGCAGGATCCGAAGAGCATGCCCGGTCAGCGCTCTGGTTTCGCCTTGATCGATTGGCCTTATGTAGAAGGCTTGCGATTGGATGAGGCGATGAATCCATTGGCGATTCTGGCGGTGGGCATGTATGGCCGTGAGTTGCCGAACCAGAACGGCGCGCCGCTGCGTTTAGTAGTGCCGTGGAAGTATGGCTTCAAGAGCGTCAAATCCATTGTGCGTATCAGTCTGGTCAGCGAGCAGCCGAAGACGACCTGGCAGAGCATTGCGGCAGACGAATACGGTTTCTATGCGAATGTGAACCCGACGGTTGATCACCCGCGCTGGACTCAGGCGCGTGAGCGGCGTCTGCCAAATAGCCTGTTCAAACCGAATGTGCGTGATACGCAGATGTTCAATGGCTACTCGGATGAAGTCGCTTCTTTATATAAAGGGCTCGATCTGCGGAAGAACTACTGATGCGATTTCCGTTCTGGCGTATAGGCGTTTTCATTTCGGCGGCGATCTGGCCGATGCTCTGGTTGTATCAAGCACTTGAGGATTTGCTCGGCCCCGATCCTGGCAAAGTGTTGGTCGATCGGCTGGGGTTGGGAACCTTGGTGTTGTTGCTGATCACCCTGAGCATGACGCCGATGCAGAAACTCACCGGTTGGGCGGGGTGGATTGCGGTTCGCCGGCAGTTGGGGCTTTGGTGTTTCGCCTATGTGGTATTGCACCTGTGCAGCTATATGGCGTTTATCCTGGGGTTTGATTGGTCGCAGCTGGCGGTCGAGTTGCGCAAGCGGCCTTACATAATAGTAGGGGCTTTGGGTTTTCTAGGATTGTTGGCATTGGCGGTGACGTCCAACCGCTACAGTCAGCGTCGGTTGGGCTCGCGCTGGAAGAAGCTGCATCGCCTGGCGTACGTGATTCTGGGCTTGGGTTTGCTGCATATGCTGTGGATCGTGCGCGCCGATCTTGAGGAATGGGCGATCTATGCCTTTATAGGTGCGGTGCTTCTGGTGCTGCGCATTCCGCCAGTGACGCGTCGTATCCCGCGTTTGCTGGCTAAAAAGCAGGTTTTGCAAGAAAAGCGAAATTAACGGTTGACGGCAGATTTCAGATGTCTATAATTCGCCCC